>JAGWYX010000697.1 GCA_018969165.1 Verrucomicrobiota bacterium | reverse complement strand
CTCCACCTGGACAGTGCTCGACGAGCCGGGGACTTGGCGATTAGGAAATCGCGCCGGAAAAACTGACCAAGAAGGTTAGCGGATTATCATCCTCCTCAGAGAAGAGGTGGAATAATCCGCGCGCTCGTGCTTCCCATTGAAGAATGCAGTTGCTGTTTATGAAAACCACATTGCGCTGGCTCCTTCCCATTAGTGCGGCTGCCCTGACCGGGTTGGTGATCGCTTCCACCACGAAAAACAGCGAGCGCCCTGATCGAGGTTCACCTCCCACTCAGGCCCCGCCCTGGGAGATGCGAGATGTCGAGGGTAAGCTTCTAAAATCGCCGGATTTGAAGGGCAAGGTGGTGATCCTGGATTTCTGGGCAACCTGGTGCGGGCCGTGTCGTCTGGAGATCCCGGATTTGGTCAAGCTTCACAAGCAATACCGGAGCCAGGGCCTCGTGGTGATTGGGGCCTCCCTCGACGACGGATCGGCCGTGGTGAAATCCTTCATGAAACAGTTCAACATCGGCTACCCGGTGGCGATGGCCGACGAGAAGATTCAACGCGCCTTCGGCGGCATTGAGGCGATCCCGACCACCTACATCATCGACCGAGAGGGGGGCATCGTTCACAAGCACGTCGGGTACACCGACAGGGCTCAGTTCGAACGGGAAATCCGCCCGCTGCTCAAACCGTGATTGCGACGGTGAGATCGGCACCGCGCGCCCTCGTACCGCCATTCACAACGAATGAAGCGAATCCGCCGTGAAATCCCAATGGCCGTCTTCATTGTTGAGTGCGCTCTTGGTGTTGCCGGTGACGCACCCGGAGGGTTGGCACCTTTTAAAGTTCGACCGAATCCCTGCAAACCAACTGAGCTTCACCGACAAAGGGCTGAGAATCAGGGTTCGAAACTCAGCAGGTCCGGTTGTTCGGATGTTGGCGAAGCGAGCGGTCTTGGACCGCGTATCGGTTCAAGGGTGGTACAGTGGTGAACTGCACGTGCCACCTGGCCGGCAGGGGGAGAAGCATTTTGACGATTACGTGCTTCGCCTTGGCTTGATCGAGCCGGGGCCGCATCGACTGAGCGCGATCCAGACGAGGCTTGCGCCTCAATGGATTCACACCTTGCAACAAATGCTGCCAAGTGACAGCGGGGTTCGGAAGATTTACTGTCTGGACGTGGGCAACGATCCCGCTCGAATCGGAAAGGAACACGATTCGGCTTCCAGCCCGCTATTCCGGGAACGCGTGGTTGCGGTGCCAGACGCGGACGGACGATTTGCATTCAGCGTGCGGCTGCGTCACCCCACGCCGACGATTGGAATCTGGATCGGGAGCGACGGTGATGACTCCCATTCCTCCTTCACCGTGTTGTTGGAGAAAGTCGAACTCAACGCAGTGCCTCAGGCTCCGGCAGTTCATGCCGGAACCCTCGAACCAAGACCGAACTGATGAACATTACATTGTTAGCCCGGACGTCAGTCATCGCCGCAACGATCGCACTGGTAGCAATCGCGCCACCACGCACGAACGCGGAAAGCCGCAGTGAGATGTTCAACGGGTTTGATCTCTCCAGTGCGATCATTCCGACCAACGAAATTCACGCGGGCGGACCACCGCGCGACGGCATCCCCGCAATCGATCGCCCAGCATTTCTCCGACCGAGCCGGGTGGACTACCTGCGGGATGAAGACCCCGTCATCAGCGTCACAGTCGATGGCAAGACGCGGGCGTATCCCCTACGAATTCTGACCCGGCACGAAATTGTCAACGACCGGATCGGCGGGCAGTTCTTCGCTGTGACCTATTGCCCACTGTGCGGCTCGGCGATGGTTTTCAACCGGACTATAGCCGGCCAGATACGCAGTTTCGGAGTCTCCGGCCTGTTGTATCAAAGCGATGTGTTGATGTATGACCGTGGATCGGAAAGCTTGTTTTCACAACTGGCGATGAAGGCCGTAGCCGGCCCGCTGTCTGGCACGGAGTTGGAGTGGCTCCCCAGCGCACAATCGACCTGGACGGCTTGGCGCGCGCGTTACCCGGACGGAGAAGTACTCTCGAATCGAAATGGGCGAAACGCAGACTACTCGCACAGTCCGTATGCAGGCTATGCTTGGAGCCCGGATACGGCATTTCCGGTTCCAGTGTACCGCGATGAACTGCCAAAGAAGGCGTGGGTGATTGGCATCAATCTTGGGGGGCAATCCAAGGCTTACTCCCTCACCCGGTTGGCACAAGGCGCGACGGTGTCGGACACGGTGGGCGGGGTGAACGTCAATGTTTCCTACGACACAATTGCAGAGGAACCGGTCGTACTCCGGGAGACAGATGGAAAGGTTTTGCCTTCCGTGCAGGCCTATTGGTTTGCCTGGCAGGCTTTCCACCCTGACACGCTGGTCTGGGCACCGTGATCCCGATGGCGGCTTGAGAGAAAAACTTTGGCAAAGCAATGATCCCAGCCATCCACCTGGCCGAGCCGTCCAAAGTTCCGAAGCCGCGTTTTCGCATCATGATTGTTGCCGTGGGCATTGCGGTCGTCGCCATCGTTTGGGCGTTCCGCGAACCGCTCCGCCGGCAAATCACCGAGCGAGGCATCCTGGCGAACGATGCCCCCCAGGCAAGTATTGTCGAAGAGTTAGTCGGCGAAGCCGTCAACCCGCAGGCGGTCATCCTGAAACTGTGGGACACTGCTAAGATCGTGCATCGCGAACTGGCACTTCACGAACTGTCGCGGATCAGGACCGGTGGCCGCTCGTTGCCGCCCAAGCTCAAGACCCTGTTGTTATCGGCCACGCTGGATGCGGATTTGGACGTGCGGGAACAGGCTTTGAGTTATCTGTCCGGCAACTCTGATCCCGCGCTCCCGGCGATGGCGCTGGCGCAGTTGAAGGATTGCGACCCGCAGGTGCGCCTGCTGGGGCTGCGTTATTTGAAGGGGGTCCCGGCAAGTATTGGCATTCCAGCGGTGGTTCCGCTCCTGGACGATGACGATCCGGAGATCGTAGCGATGGTCGTGAGTCTGCTGAGTCGATGGTCGGGCGTGAACTTCGG
>JAGWYX010000009.1 GCA_018969165.1 Verrucomicrobiota bacterium | reverse complement strand
GTGAACCCAGGGTAGGCCGCTGCCGCGGCCAACCCTGGGCTGGCCGATGCAATCCCTTTGGGATTGCGGGCAAACGACCGAACGGCAAGATGGGGCCACGTTTTGCCAGGATCGAGTCGTGCCAACGCCCAATCGTAACCGGTGCGTGACCGAGGACCTCGGGCCCCCACGGAAGTATGGACAAGGACAGACGGCCGATTTCCAGCAAGTCGCCAGGAAAAGATGCCATCGCGTCCCGGTCCTCATCTTCACGCGGTGGAAAATGGCGTGGCGGCTGGCGGCCGACTACACCAGCAAGTTCAAGACCGAAGGATGGAAGGAACCCGCAGACCACGGATGGCGCGGATGAAACAGGCATTTCGATCCGCGGAATCCGCTACATCCGCGGTTGTGCGCTGCGTGTCCGTGGGTGTTCATTCGTGGTTTACCGGGTCAGGCGCGCCGCGCGCTCACATCAGGTCCACCGGGTCCACGTCGATGACGAGCGAGATGTCCTCGGGCAGTTTCCAGGACGCCACCAGCGTCGCCAGCCGGCGGCTGAGCTTGGTCATCTGGCCGGTGCGCAGCATGATCTGGTAGCGATAATACGTCTCCGCCCGTTGGAGCGGCGCCGGGCCCGGGCCCGCCACGATCAATCCCGGCACCGAGTCCCGGGCCTGGTCCAACTCGCGCCGGACATAATCGGCGGTGAATTTCACCTTGTCCTCGTTGCGCCCGCGCAAGGTCAACAGCGCCATCCGGCTCAACGGCGGGTAATGGAGCTGCTGGCGGAACTCGATTTCCTGCTCGTAAAAACCGTCGAAATCGTGCCGGCGCGCGAATTGGATGGCCGGGTGGAACGGCGTGAAGGCTTGCACGATGACTTCGCCTTCGACGTCGCCGCGGCCGGCGCGGCCGGACACTTGGGTCAACAACTGGAAGGTGCGTTCGCCGGCCCGAAAATCCGGCTGGTGCAGGCTCAAGTCCGCGTAAATGATTCCCACCAGCGTCACGTTGGGGAAGTGCAGCCCTTTGGCGATCATCTGGGTGCCGACCAGGATGTCGATCTTGCCGGTGCGGAAATCGCTCAGGATGCGGCGGTAGTCCTCTTTGCGTTTGAGCGTGTCCGAGTCCATGCGCCGGACGCGCGCGTGCGGGAAGAGCCGACCGAGGGTGTCCTCGACCTTTTCGGTGCCGAGCCCGGCGTAGCGGATTGCGGGGTTGCGGCACTTGGGATCGGGGCAGAGCGTTGGCGCGGCGGTTTCGTGGCCGCAGATGTGGCAGCAGAGTTTCTGCCGCGCGCGGTGGTAGGTGAGGGCGACGCTGCAATTGGGGCACTGGGCCACGTAGCCGCAGCGGGGGCATTGGAGTGAGGTCGCATACCCGCGGCGATTGAGAAACAGCATGACCTGCTCGCGCCGTTCGAGCCGGGCGGTGATCGCCTCGGCCAGTTTCCGGGAGAAAATCGGCGGGCCCTTTTCCTTGCGGGCCTCCTGGCGGAGGTCCACCACGCGCACGACCGGCATCTTCTTTTCATCCACCCGCGACGGCAAGGTCAGCAGCGCATATTTGCCCTTGCTCGAGTTGAAAAAGCTCTCGAGCGACGGCGTGGCCGATCCCAGCACCACGACGGCGCGGTCCATGCGGCCGCGCACGACGGCGACGTCGCGGGCGTGGTAGCGTGGCGCCTCGGCCTGTTTGTAGGAATACTCGTGTTCCTCGTCCACGATGATCAGGCCCAGCGGGTCCACCGGCGCGAAGATCGCCGACCGGGCGCCGATGACGATCCGGGCGCGGCCCTGGCGGATTTTGTGCCATTCGTCGTGACGTTCGCCGGCCGAGAGGTGGCTGTGCAGGACGGCGACCAGGGTCTGGAGCGGTCCCGAGCTGAAGCGGGCCTTGAACCGCTCGACGGTTTGGGGGGTCAGCGAGATTTCCGGCACCAGGACGATGGCGCCGCGGCCGCGCCCGAGTGCGTGGGCGATGGCTTGGAGGTAAACCTCGGTCTTGCCGCTCCCGGTCACGCCGTGCAGGAGGAAGGTCGCTGCGGGTGGAAGGTGGAGGGTCGAGGGCGTGCCGGCGTCAAGAGCGGCGGTGATCCGCGCCAAGGCGGCGGCTTGCTCGGGGTTCAATGCCAACGGTTGCGTCGGCAGGATGTGCTCGTGCGCGTAAGGGTCGCGTTCGGCGACTTGGGGACCCACGGTGATCAGGCCTTTGTCTTCCAATCGCCGCACGGTCTCGGCGGTGGTCCCGGCCAGCTCGACCAACTCCTGGAGCGGCAGTTCGCGCCATTCCTCGATGATGTTCCAGACCTCGGTCTGGCGCTTCGTCAATTTGGGAAGATCGCCGGCCAACGGCAAGACGCGCGCGACGAGCCGTTCGCGCCAGCCTTCCTGCTCTTTACGCACCACGTCGGGCAGCACGCTGCGCAGGGCGATTTCGAGCGGGCAGCAGTAATACTCGGCGATCCATCGGGCCAACTCCATCACCCGCGGGGTCACCAGGCTCTGCCGGCCGACCACCTTCACCAGGGCGCGCAACTGTGTCTGGGGCGAAGTCTCGACCAGCGCCGTCACGCAGCCCATCACCTGGCGGGGGCCGAAGGGGACCTTGACGCGGCTGCCGACTTCGACCTGGCCGGCGAACTCGGCCGGGACCAGGTAATCAAACTCCTTGCGGAGGGCGAGGTCGAGCCGGACACGAGCGATCATCACGCACAGCAAAAATCAAATCCGGCGCGTTAAAAAGATTTTTCCAGCGAGGCACGCCGCGCTCGAGCAAAAACGGGGCTTGAGACCGGAACGGTTTTGAGGTTCAACCAAGCCGGTCGTGAACCGTGATCGCTCGAAGCCTACCCCGAATCCGGAACCGCGTCCGGGTCCCGCCGGCTCAGGCGTGGGGACCATGAACCCGCTCACGCGGCGCTCCGACAACGGCCGGCCAGCACCCGGTCCGGCCCTGTCCCCGGTTTTGGTCCTGGGGGCGGCCGCTGGCGTCGCCTTGCTGATCGCCTGGTGGTATCAGCATCGCGAGCACAGCCAGGACGAGCCGATCCTCGCCGCGGCGCGCCGCCACGACGTGGATCCGGCGCTGGTCAAGGCCGTGGTCTGGCGCGAGAGCTGGTTCAATCCGCTGGCCCGCGGCCGTCGCGGCGAACTGGGCCTGATGCAGATTCGAGCCACCACCGCTCAGGAATGGGCGAGGGCGGAGCGGCTGCCGTCCTTTCAGCCGGAGTGGTTGTTCAATTCGGCCACCAACACCGTGGCCGGGGCGTGGTATTTGAGCCGACTGCTCAGGCGTTACGCGCAGACGGACGATCCGACGGCTTACGCCCTGGCGGATTACAACGCCGGCCGGAGCAACGTCCTGCGCTGGACCAAAGGCGCGGCGGCCACCAATAGCGCGGTGTTTCTCCGCCAAATCGATTTCGGCAGCACGCGCCGTTATGTGCGCGCGGTCCTCAAACGCCAGGCCCGCTACCAACGCCAAAAGTTCGGCGCCCGCTAGCGTCCTTGAACCGTGAAATATGCTGTGATCAAGTCAAGTTCTGGCGTCTGTCTCGCGGTCGATGTTTTTCCTCGCAAGGACTCGATGAGCCAGGCGCCTGTCTGCCGACAGGCAGGCGCACGGCGGGGATGCCTGAAGCACACCAAAACCGCGCCTTCCCCAACCGACCGGGAATGCGGTCTGAGCGCGGGTTGGAAGAATGCGGAGCGCGGCTGGGTCGTCCTCGACCCGCCGCAGCACGCCCGAAGTTCTTGGCACGTGTTACGCAGCCGCCGCGCTGCGGCTGGTCTTCGACCCAGCCGCGCTCCGTTTCTAAAACACGGTCTGAGGCGCGCCTCGCCAGACCCGCTGCGAGCTGCGACAACTCGAGTTCCGGCCTGCCGCCGGCCGCCGTTCGTCTCCGCGCGACCGGCGGATCCGTCAACGCGTTAACCAAAATTTAGAAAAATTTTAGGTTGACGAATGCACCAGGATTTGATACCAGGGACGGTGCGATTGGTAAAAGGCAATTAGTGAACAACGCACCGACATCATACATAAACCCGCCTTTTGCCGTGTTCACGTCGCGCGTCAGTCAACCGTAGAACAAAGGCAAAACTATGCGCAGACACCTCACCTCCCGGAAGGGCGGCTTCACCCTGGTCGAAATCATGATCGTGGTGGCCATCATTGGGCTATTGGCCGCGATTGCGATTCCGAACTTCGTGCGGGCGCGGACGACGGCCCAGAAGAATGCGTGCATCAACAACCTGCGGCAGATCGATGGGGCCAAGCAGCAATGGGCGCTGGAGAACAAGGCGACGACCGGGGCCACGCCGCAGCAGTCGGACATTCAGCCCTACATCAAGGGCACCACGTTTCCGACCTGCCCTGGTGGTGGCAACTACACCATCAACGACATGAGCACCAGTCCGACGTGCGACCTGGGCACCAGCCTGGGCCATACGCTGCAGGGCTAACCGCTCGGTCCTCCGTTTCAAAAGCTTGAGGCCGGGCGGCCTCAAGCTTTTTTGTCTCCCCTCTCCTCCGTCACGCCCCGGTTGGGGTTCGAGCGGTTGCTGCCCATTTGGACTCCTGTTCCGGAGTCCGCGGCCGTGGAGGCGGACGGATCGGCGGCGGGAGGCCGGCAGGCATGCACGCGACTTATCGCACGAGATGGCTTTACAACGGGCTGAATCGGGGCGACGTTCTCCGCAGCCCGCGTGCCGCGAACCTGGTGTCTCAAATGCGTACTCGAGATTGGTCCAACCCCGGCTTTACCCTGATCGAAATCATGATTGTCGTGGCGATCATCGGTTTGATTCTGGCAATCGCCATTCCCAATTTCAACCGCTACCGGCTGTATGCGCAGCAACAACTCTGCATCGAGAATCTCAGCCAGATTGATAACGCCAAACAGCAGTGGGCCTTGGAAAAGGGCATGAAAGACGGAGACGTGCCCACCGAGACGGATTTGTCCGGCGCCAACGGTTGGCTCAAAGCCTGGCCGACTTGTCCCGCGGGCGGCATCTACTCGATCAACGCGATCGGGGCCGTCCCGACCTGCACCGTCGCCAACCACACCTATTAGCCGGCCGCGCGGAATGCGCCCCTCCCCGCCGGCCATGGCGCCGGCGTGTCGCGCGGGGCGGCACGCCCGACCAGCCCGGTGCCGGGTCCTCGACCGGCGGCGGCTCGGAAATGACTGGCGGAGCGGAGCGGAATTCCTACATTAAAAGGAGCGATGGACGCCATTGTGAAGATTGACAACTTGCGGGTCGAATACCGCGGCCGTGAGTTGGGATCGGGCACGAAGGTGGCGTTAAACGGGTTGAATCTGGAGGTTTACCCGGGGGAGGTCTTCGGTTTCCTGGGCCCGAACGGGGCCGGCAAGACCACGACCATGAACGTGCTGCTGGGATTTGTCCACCCCGCCGCCGGTGCCGCCTACCTGTTCGGCGTCAATGTCCGAGAGCCCATCGCGCGGCAGCGGATCGGGTATCTGCCGGAGCTGACTTATTACTACAAGTTTCTCAGCGCCGAGGAGCTGCTGCGTTTCTACGCCCGGATTTTCGCTCTGCCCCGCGTCGAGGCTGACCGACGCATCGACCAGGTCCTCCGGTTGGTCGAACTGGAGCCGGCGCGGCGGCGGCCGATCAAGACCTACTCCAAAGGGATGCAGCAACGCGTCGGTCTGGCCCAAGCCCTGATCAACAACCCCGACCTGTTGATCCTGGATGAACCCACCAGCGGGCTGGACCCGCTGGGCCGGACGAAGGTGCGCGAAATCATCCAGCGCCTCAAACAGGAGGGCAAGACGGTGTTCTTTTCCTCACACGAGCTGGGCGAGGTGGAGACGGTTTGCGACCGGGTCGCCATCCTGTGCCAGGGCCGGCTCCTGGCCCAGGGAGCCGTGGATGACTTGACGCGCCAATACCAGGGCAACCTCGAGCAGGCCTTCCTGCGGATCATCGGTCACCCCCCTCGGCCATGAACAGCTTGTGGGCCATCGCCTCCCTCGTCATCAAGGAACTCTACCGGCGGAAGGATTTCTACGTGCTCTTCATCCTCACCGTCCTGATCACCGGGCTGTTCGGGTCGATCAGCATCTTCAACGACGAGCGGATTGTGCGCTACCTCAAGGCGATCTGCCTGCTGCTGATCTGGATGGCCGCGCTGGTGATCGCCATCGTCACCACCGCCCGGCAAATCCCCGCCGAACGGGAACAGCGGACCATCTTCCCGCTCCTGGCCAAACCGGTGACCCGCGCCCACGTGGTCGGCGGCAAATTCCTGGGCTGCTGGCTGGCGGCGGGGATCGCCCTGGTGGTCTTCTACGTGTTCTTTGCCTTGTTGAGCGGGACGCGCGAGCATACCTGGCCGATCGCCAATTACGCCCAGGCCCTGTGGTTGCACTGGCTGATGCTGGCGATGGTGATCGCGCTGACCTTGGCGGGCTCGGTCCTGTTCACCGCCCCATCTTCCAACGCGACCATCTGCTTCATCGTCACCGTCGGCATCCTCCTGGTCGGCCGCCATCTGAACACGGTGACGCTGCAACTGCGCGAGCCGGCCAGCTCCCTGGTCTCTGTCGTTTACTACCTCATCCCGCACCTGGAATTCTTCGACGTGCGCGACCTGGTGATCCACGATTGGCCGCCGATCCCCTGGTCGGCCTGCGCGCTGGCCACGCTTTACGCCCTGGCTTACACCGCCTGCTTCCTGCTGGCGGCCTGGTGGAGGTTTCGCCGTCAACCCCTCAATTGAGCCGATGCCCTCTCCCCCCTGGCTGTTGAGCTTGCTGCTGGTCATCTGCTTCACCCTGGCCCTGCGCCTGCAAAGCTGGTATGCCGCCTGGCCCGGCAACACCGCCGCGTCCGCGGACCTCCTGACGGTCGCGCTGGGCGACAGCCGGCAACTGTTCGCCAACTACTTCTTTGCCGAGGCGGATGCCTATTTCCACAGCGGGTACTACCCGAGCATCTTCGATCAACCTCAGTCGCCGGGGCGTCCGCACGTGGCGGAAACCACCGACGGCGAGTCCACGGCGGACGAGGAGCGCGAAGCGGACTTCCTGGGCAAACCGCGGGACTGGATCGAGCGGTTCGGCCGCAACTTTTTCCCCACCGCACACACCCATCTCAAGCCGGCCGATACCGGCGAGATTCTCCCCTGGCTGGAGCTGTCCGCCGACTTGGATCCCCACCGGGTCGAGACCTACACCGTCGCCGCTTACTGGCTGCGCACCCGGTTGGGCCGCGTCAACGAGGCCGAACAGTTCCTCCGCCAGGGGCTTCGCGCCAATCCGGACAGTTGTGAGATCCTTTTTGAACTGGGCCGGGTCTATGCCGAGAATCGGCACGACCCCGACCACGCGCGCAACCTGTGGGAACTGGCCCTGCGCCGTTGGGATGCTCAGTCGGCCGAAGGCAGGAAACCCGACCGAATCGTGTTCGGGGCAATCGTCAGCCACCTCGCCGACCTGGAAGCCCACACCGGCCGTTATGCCCAGGCCATCCAATGCCTGGAACGGCTCAAAACCGTTTCGCCAGCCCCGGCCGCGATCCAGAAACAAATCGACGACCTCAAGCAACGGCTGGCTGCCGGCGTTCACTGATCTACGCTCCGGCACGACCATGCCTTGCGGTCGCGCCCTGCGTTCGTAGCGGTTCAGCAAACGGCGCGCCGGGTCGGTGTTTCCCTGCCTCCGGTTCTGTCTCCGGGCGTCCGCGCTTTGCGGCGGGCTACCGCGGTGGACGGGACGGCGGCGCCGGGTTCGAACTGAGTTGTTCCTGTACGCGCCGAATCCAGTATTCGTAGTCGCGATTGCCGGGTTCGAGTCGTCGGAGTTTCTCGAAGGCGCGCAAGGCGGCCCGGTAATCGCGCCGTTGCCAGCACAAGCTGGATTCGGTCCGCCAGGCCTGGACATTTTCCGCATCAAGCGCCAGCGCCCGGTCCAGGGCCGCCTGGGCCTGGCCGAACCGGTGCGCGTCCAGACACGCCTGCCCCAGGTCGGCCCAGTAGATCGCGTTGGCCGGCGCCTGGCGCGTGACGGCCTCGAACAGCGGAATGGCCCGGTCGAACCGGCCGGCCTTGGCCTCCAGGATGGCCAGTGCCGTCGCTACGTCTTCGTCGTCCGGAAAAAGCCGGTGCGCCTCCGCCAGTGTGTTGAACACTGCCTCGGGCCGCGCGGGCAGGCCCGGACCGACCGTGCGAAGCTTGCGCCCGGCAGGGTCGCGCTCAAAGACCGCCCGCACCTGCGGCAGGTTGAAGATTGCGGCGACGGCGTTTTGTTCGACGCGCGGCGTGCGCGGCCGCTGCAGGCTGCTTTGGACGAACAGGGTCAATTCGTCTTTCCAAATCCAGGAGCGCGCCGACGCCAGGCCCGCCCAGGTCAGCACGACCAGCGCATAGACCGTGGCGCTCAGACGCAATCGCGGCAGATGGCACAGGAGCGCGCCCAGGGCGATCAGCAGCCCGATCAACGGCAGGTAGAGAAATCGTTCGGCCATGTACTGCATCATCGGCACCAGGTTGGCGACCGGCAGCAGGAACAGGCCGAACCAGGCCAAGCCGAAACCGGCCACGCCGCTGGCCGGCCGCCGCCAGGTCCAAACGGTCAACCCCAGCAGCAGGCCCAGCAGGGCCAGGCCGGCCCAGGCCACCCACGCGGATCCCGGCAGATGACCATGCATGAAACTGTAATCGATCCGGAACGGCGGCATGCCACCCAGCAGCCGCAGGTATTCCGGTCCGGCCGCCAACGTGTCCCACAGGGTCTGTCCGTAGCTGCCCGAGATGGGCGCCGTCTGGCTGGTCCGCCCGATCACCCAATGGCGATGGACCAGGAAGACCAGGGCCGCCGCGGCGAAGCCGAGCGTCAACCGGCTGCTGCGTTGCCAGGACACTCGCTGGAGTTTGTGGAATATCACGAACGCGACCGCCACGAACGGCACGGCGGATTCTTTGGAATACACGGCCAGCAAAAACCATCCCAGCGCGGCCAGGTAACCCCGCCGATCGCCCCGCCACCGCAGCAGCGCGCGCGTGGCCGCCAGCGTGAACACCGTCGCCATGATGTCATCCAAGGACTTGGCCCAGCACACAACCTCGGAAACCACCGGGTGCACCGCAAAGGCCAGCGCCGTGAGCAACGCCACCACCTGCGTCCGGAGCGGCCCCGCCCGGCATGGCCCGCGACCGAACAACCCCAGCCCCACCGTGTAGAGCAACATCGCCGCGCCGCCGTGCCACAGCACGTTCGCCAGATGAAACAGCCACGGCTGCGGCGCCGGTTTGCCACCCAGCAGATACAGCACCGCGTACTGCAACGTGCGCAACGGCCGGAACAGGGTGAACCCCTCCGGCAATGACGACTGCGCCGCCAGCGAGGTGAACATGGCCGGCGCATTTCTTAACGACCGGATGCTCGACAGTTCCTGGATGAATTGCCGGTCGTCCCAGACAAAATCGAAGCTCAGCGTCTGGCCCCAAACCAGCAACGTCGCGGCGCCGATCAGGAGGTACGGCCACCATCGGCGCCAACCGTGTGGGGGGTCGTTGGCATGTAGCGCCAACTCCAGAGGGTCGGGTTCCAGAGAACCGGTTGAAGCCGCGTCTCCGAACGGGGGATTTGCCGGGGGTGACATGCTCAGTTGGTTGCCGCCGCGGTGGCTCGCCGGGTCCTGATCCAGGCGCCGCCCAGCACCACCAGGGTCGCGCCCGAAATCAACGCCCCGACTTCAAATACCCGGTCCACGTACAACACTTCCACCCGGTGCCGGCCGGCGGGCACTTCCAGGGCCTGGAACGCCAGGTTGGCGCGCCAGAGGCGCACGCGCCGGCCGTCCACGAACGCGCGCCAGGGATGGTAATAGGATTGGCTGATCACCACCAGGCTCGCTCGCGACGCGTCCACGTCGGCCGCAACCCGCTCGGCGGTGGCCTGCCGTTCGAGCACGCGGACGTCGGTCGCCTGGGTCACCGTGATGAACGGCTTGGCCTCGAGCGGCAGGTAAACGACCCGGCGCGGCTCGAAGTTGGTGGCGGTCAAACCGCGCACGGTGTTGGTCGCGTCAGCGAACACCGGTTGCTGTCCGGCCGTCAACCAAGGCATCGCCGTCGGGCGGTTGGTCCACTCCACCACCGTTCCCGGAGCGGTGATGTTCGTGGCGCCCAGGAAATCCGCCAGCCGCGGCAAGTCAGTCCGTGGCGTGGCGTAGAGCAAGGATTGCACCTGGGCTTGCTCGCGCAATTGCAGCGTCGAGGATCCGTTGACCTTCGGAATGCCATCCAGCGCGTTCAGGTTGGACCAGAGCGCCAGGCGTTTCCCGACGAAGTCGTCCGCCAAACCGCGGACCCGGCTCCGCAGCAGGTGCTCTTCGGCCATCGGAGTGATCATCACCCGACCCTCGCCAATCCGGGGCGGCGGCTTCAGTTCATTGAGACCGGGTGCCAGGTTCGACGCCGGCACGGTGGGATTTTGCGATGGCGTATGCGTCAGCACGTCCAGCGCCAACACCAGCAACGTGGCCAACTGCGCGGCCAATCGGCCCAACGACCGGACCGACCGGCCGGAGGCAACCAGGCCCAGCCACAGCAGGGCCAGGAATCCCATCCGCCCGACGGCGCCGTGCCAGGTGGCCGGCCATTGATCCAGCGGCAGCGGGTAACGCCGGGCAATCCACAGAATCTCCAGCATCAGGCACAGCAGCCCGACGCCGACGCTCACGATCGGGCGCCAGGTCGCCACCCTCGCGCCACGCCTCGGGCGATCCGCCTGGGTGTCACACCCTCCCTCAGCCGCGCCCCTGAAAGCGGGCGAGGGCCGTTCCGCTCGGAGTCCGCCGCCCGCGGTCCGCGGCGCCAGGACCGCCTGGTAGTGGGCCACGGCAAAGGCCGCCAGCAGCGGCACGGTGAATGCCGTCAACACCAGGAACTTCACCGGGAACCGCGCGAAGCCCAGCACCGGTACCAGCCGTCGCAGCCAGCTATAAACCAATCCCTGGTCGCCGAGCGCCAGCAGGAACGCCAGCAGCGCAATGCCCGCCAGCAGCCGGACGCGCCTGCGCCGCACCTCGACGCAGGCCAGGATCGCCAGCATCAACGGACCAAGTCCAAGATAGACCGACGAAAAGAACTCCTGGTCGTGCTGGAAGAACACGCCCTGGTAGGTCTCGAAACAGTGGAACAGCGGCACCAAAAAATCCGCCCAACCCCAGCTCGGCAACGTCCACCGCGCGGTGGCAAAACCGGTGTCCCGCTGCGAATGCGCCAGCAAATCGAAAAAGGGCAAGGTCTGCGCCGCCGTCAAGCCCGCCGCCAGTCCCACCACCGCGACCAGCCGGGCGAACCGCCGAAATTCAATCTGCCATTTGCCATCCGCCATCTGAAATCCCCCGCTCCACACCGCCCCGACCAGCAGCCATGTCAGCAGGGTGACTTCCGGCACGCCGGCCAGCAACTGCAGCGCGCTCACCAGGGCCGCGCCCAGCAGCGCCCGACCGCCGTCGCGCCAGGCCGATTGCGTCCACCGCAACACCCACGGCATCCAGCCCAGCGCGACGGTGTAATTGGGCCAGATCAAGCACGACAAGGTCAGGCCGTTGAACACAAAGGCAAAACCGGCGACCGCGGCCGCGAATCCGCTGCCGGTCCAGCGCCGGGCCAATTGGTGCATGCCCATCCCGCCCAGCCAGAGGTGGCCGAGGCAAAAAAAACCCAGCGCCCACGGCATCGGCAACCACACGTAGATCCACGCCAGCGGGTAGAGAACCATCGTGCCCCACTGCGCCAGAAAGGGCGCGCCGCAGTTGCTCAGCGGATTCCAAAGCGGCCATTCCCCGCGCAGGCAGCATTGGCGCTGGTAGTATGCAAACGGATACGCCAACACCCCGTAGTCGCGAAAGACAAACGAGCGCACCCCGACGACGACCAGGGGAAATGCGGCCACCAACGCCAGCCCCAGCAGCAGCCCGAACCGTCGCGAGGAAAACCAATCGTCCGCGGCCCAGCCGGTGTCGGCCGGCAGGGGTGCCCTCGCGGCCCGGTCCGATTCGAAATTGTCGGTTGCTTCCACGGAACTCAAGGACTGGGAATTATTTGTGCTCAGGTCAAGCGCTGGGTCCCACCCGTGCCGCTCCCCTCACCGCTGCGCGCCAAGGCGCGCGTTAATTCGGCGAATTGCTCCAGGCTCACCGATTCGGCGCGGGTTCGACCGGACAGCTCGAGCCGGTTGAACGCGGCTTCGACCTCGACCGCCGGCCAGTCGGTCTTGAGCAGTTTCAACATCATCTTCCGCCGCTGCGAAAACCCCCGTTTGACAATCCGCGCGAACGCCCTCGCGAGGTCCGCATCCAGTAGCGGCGTCGGCCGCCGCGTCAACGTCACGCACGCCGAACCCGCGTCGGGCGCCGGAAAGAAACACGAGGCGGGAATCCGGAACCACGCCCCCGGGACGTATTGGAACCCCACCAGCAGCGTCAGCACCCCATACTCGGCCGTCCCTGCTCGCGCCAGGAGTCGGAGCGCCACCTCTTCCTGCAGCGTGACGACCATGCGCCCCGGACAGGTCCGGCCTTGCGCCAACTCGACCAGGATCGGCGAAGCCACCGCATACGGCAGGTTCGCCACCAGCTTCCAATCCGACCAGTCGTCAGGCAGGCCGCGCTGGCCGGTCGGACCCGCCGGCTCGCCGGCGCCGCCGCGCGGTCCTGGCTGCTCCTGCATGTCGCGGAGCAGCTCGAGGGCGTCGGCATGCACGAGCCGCAGCTTCCCGGCGTCCGGAAAGCGCGTCCCGAGAAACTCGGATAGCCGCCGGTCCTTCTCGATCGCCAGGACTTCGCAGCCCGCGGCCAACAGCAGTTCCGTCAATGCCCCGAGCCCCGGCCCGATCTCGAGCACCCGGTCTCCCGGCGCCAACTCCGCCGCGCGCAGCATCCGCCGGAGCTGGTTGCCATCGTGCATGAAATTCTGGCCAAGCGATTTGGTCAGCCGGATGTCGCCGCGCGCCAGGATTTGCCGCATCTCGGAAAGGTTCATGCCAAGCAACCCCGGGCAGCGCCAGTAAGTGTCTGCTCCAGGACTTGCACCGCCCGCTCAAGGTCCGCGCGCCGGATCGTCAGTGGCGGCGTAAGGCTGATGACATTGGCCTGCTCGCCTTCGGGCAGCAGGATGTAGCCGCGGCGAAGCATCTCCTGAACCACGCGTATCGCCAGCCTCGTTGCCGGCGAACCGTTGCGCTCCGTCAGCTCCAGGCCCGCCATTAATCCGAGACCGCGGACCTCGAATCGCAGACCGCGCTTTGCTCGGGATTCGCCGGGTCCCGCCGGTCCGGCCGCGATTCGTTCGAGCCAAGTCAAGAGCCGCTCGCCCAAGGCGGCGCTGCGCTCGACCAGACCGCGGTCCTGGATTTCGGCAATCTGCGCCAGGGCCATTGCGCATCCGACGGGGTGGCCGAGAAACGTGCTGGTGTGAATCGCCTCACCCGTGGATGCCGGCCAGGCCGCGTCCATCACGTCGGCGCGCCCGACGCACGCCGACAGCGGAAACCCCCCGGTCAGCGCCTTGCCCAGGCAGATCAAATCCGGGATGGTGCCCGCGTGCTCGCACGCAAACCACCTGCCGGTACGACCGAAGCCGGTGAAAATCTCGTCCACGATCAGGACCGCGCCGTGGGCGTCGCAACCGCGGCGTAACAGTGGCAGAAAGCCTGGGGGCGGCACGTTAATGCCGCCGCGACCCTGCACCGGTTCAACCAGCACCGCCCCGATCGGCTGGCGACGGAAGAGTCGGTCGATCGCTCCCTCCAGGACGCCCAGGTCGCCCGGCAGCTTCGGGAAGGGCAGGAAGTGCCCGAACTCGACGAGTTGTGGCAGGAACGGAGCGCGAAAGAAATCCCGGTGGGTGGCATTCAGCGCACCGTAGCCCAGCCCGTGATACGCGCCGTGAAAGGCGATCACGCCCGGGCGCCCGCTGGCCAGCAGCGCCGTCTTCAGCGCGGCCTCGACGGCTTCGAAACCCGAGTTGCCATAGATAGTCTTCCCGCGGAGCCGGCCCGGTCGGCCGGAGGAACTGCGGGTTGCGGCCCGCCCGCTCGAGAGCGGCAGCTTGCCTCCGCTTCGCGCTCGTGGCGCGCCGGGCAAGGGCCCGTCCCCTCCGCCGGGCGTGCGGGACCAGCGCTCGAAGGTGAGGCGGCTGAGTTGGCGCGCCAACTCGGCCTTGAGCGCGTGCGGATGCACGTCGCCCATCGCGTGGAGCAGGGTCGCCATCTGGCGTTGACCGGCTTTGACGACGCGCGGGTTGGCATGGCCGGCGGCGGCGACCGCGAAGGCCGCCGTCAGGTCCAGGTATGGCCGACCGTCGGCATCCCACACGCGGGTTCCCCGCGCGCGCTGCCAGACGATCGGCCAACCGGCGCGCCGTTCGAGGTAGGTAATGTTCCGCGACTCGAACTCGCGCAACCGGCGCAGGATGATCTCAGTTTCCGTCACGTTGCCGACGAATCAGACGCCTCGTTGCGTGGCCGGCCAGATGACCTTGTGGAGCTGCAACTGGAACCGGACCGGCAGCGCGTCGGCGAGGATGCGCTCGGCCAGTTCCTGGCGCGTGATCGGCGTCTGGCCCGCGGGCACTTGCTTCAATGTCGGCTCCTGCTGGGCGGGCGCCAGCGGATGGACCCACGAGCAGAGCAACGGGCAGACCTGCTCGAGCCGGTGCTCCGCAATCCGCTCCTTGGCCCAGGCATAGTCTTCCTGCGTCCCGATCACAAATTTGATTTCGTCGAATCCCCGGAGGTGGTCGAGGTTCTCCCATCGGTTGCGCTCGACCTCGCCGCTACTCGGGCACTTGAGGTCCATGATCCGGTGCACGCGGGCGTCCACCCGTGCGATGTCCAACGCGCCGCTCGTTTCGAGCAGCACCGTCCACCCGTCGTCGCACAGCGCCCGCATGAGCGGCAAGGCACCCGGCTGCAGCAGCGGCTCACCGCCGGTCAATTCGACGAGCGGCAGCCGCAAACCTCCGCCTCCAGCACCGCCGCCGGTCGATGTGCCATGCGTGCCCTCGCGGGGGGCGGCCGGCGCCACCGTCGCCTTGGCAGGTTGAAATGGTTTCGCCAGGCGCAGCACCGCGGCGCGGATCGAGTCGAGCGATCGTCTCTTGCCTTCGGCAAACGCGTAGGCGGTGTCGCAATAGGAGCAGCGGAGGTTGCAGGCCGTCAGCCGCACGAATACGCACGGCAGACCGGCATAGGTGCTCTCGCCCTGCAGGCTCAGGTAAATCTCGTTGACGACCAGCGTTTCGGACATGGCGGCCTCGCCTCGCGTTCGGGAATTGTGAAAGCTGCCGGCCTCAAGTCAAGTTCCGGCGAACCCCGGGTGGAGATCGACCTTTCCGTGAATCGATGTTCGGTAGGGCTGCGGCCTAAAATCCTGGCGTGACCGGAATCGGAGGTTGACGCCCCAATATTTTGTATGCTATCCAGAAGCAGCCACATTCGGCAGTAGCCGGCGGGGCTGGTATGCGTTGCCCAAAGTGCGGTTGTCAGGACGATAAAGTGATCGACTCGCGCGCCTCCCGCGAGGGCTCGACGATCCGGCGGCGACGCGAATGTCTGGGATGCCATTTCCGTTTCACCACCTACGAGGAAATCGAGCATGCCGGCTTGATGGTAATCAAGCGGGACGGGCGGCGCGAGGAATTTTCCCGGGACAAACTGCTCGCCGGCCTCAGAAAAGCCTGCCAAAAACGACCCATCAGCCCCAAGGCCATCGAAGATCTCGTCGAACAGATCGTGGACGAGATCACCGATCGGTACGACCGCGAAGTGCCGGGGGGCGAGATTGGCGAACGGGTCATGGCCGGCCTGCGCGCCATCGACGAGGTCGCCTACGTCCGGTTTGCCAGCGTCTATCGCCGGTTCCAGGAGGCCACCGAGTTCGTCAACGAAGTCAAGAAACTGGAGAAACAACCATGATCCAATTGCACCCT
>JAGWYX010000696.1 GCA_018969165.1 Verrucomicrobiota bacterium | reverse complement strand
GGCGACCGTTGGGTAGAGTTGCTGGGCCGGGTCCCAATCGCCGCGCAGCATGGCGGCCAGCCCCAGACCGTCAATGGCGTGCTGGCCTCGGAGTTGTCGTAAGGCCATTCCATGCTCAGCGCAGCCCCTTTGGGCAGGGGTGGCAAGGCCGCCGAGTCGCCTTCGACGACGCCCTGCGCGACGCACTGTTAGACGGCCTCGATCTGGATGGAGCTTAAGCGGCGGTGAATGGCGAACTCGTCGACGCCCATCAAAGGATTTCCCACCCCTGCCGGTATTCTTCTTTGATCAGGCGGTCGGCTTCCGGGGCGTTCCGGGCCTTGAGGTTGGCGCTGTCCCACTCGATCTTCCTGCCTGTGCGCAACGCGACATTGCCGAGCAAGACCAACTCCGTGATGCGTGCGCCGTAGTCAAACTTGCTGCTGGCCGGCGGTCCGCCCTTGCAAGCATCGAGCCAGTCGCGGTGATGTCCCTTGGAACGCGGCAGGGTCTTGGCCGGCCGCTGATAGGAATTCATCAACGCATCCGGCAAGAGCCGGGGATGCCCGCTCCAGCCCGCGCAGGTAATGACGCCTTTTTCACCGAGGAAAATGATCCCGTTACCGCCGCCTTCGAGTCTATCATCGCCAGCCAACTCTGCCGGCGTCCACGGACGCAACCCGCCGTCGTACCAGGTCACCTCGACCGGCGGCTGGTCGCCACGCGGGCCGAAGCGATAATGGAAGATGGCGCACGGGCTGGTGACCTCGGAATCCACTTCGGGCGTGGTGGCCTCGATGCTGATCGGGTCGCGCAGGTCCAGGGCCCACACGGCCGGATCCAGGTTGTGGCAACCCATGTCGGCGATGGCGCCGCCGCCGAAGGCCCACCACCCGCGCCAGTTATACGGCGCGTATTCCGGGCTGTACGGGCGTCGGGCTCGAGGCCCCAGCCAGAGGTCCCAGTTCAACTCGGCCGGCACCGGCGGGGTCGGGCGGGGTCTGCCGGTGTGGTTGATCCACCGGCCGGCGTCACTCCAGGCATGCACGGCGCGCACCGTTCCGATCGCCCCGTTCCAGATCCACTCGCACGTGGCGCGAATGCCTTCGCCGGAATGGCCCTGGTTGCCCATCTGCGTGGCGACGCCGGTTTCCTGCGCCACTTTGGCCACCTGGCGCGCTTCCCAGACGTTATGGGTCAGCGGCTTTTCGCAATACACGTGTTTGCCGGCCCGCATCGCCGCGATCGACACGACGGCATGCGCGTGATCCGGCGTCGCGCACAGAATCGCGTCCACGGCCTTTTCCCGTTCCAGCAGCACGCGGAAATCCTCGTATTCCGCGCAGCGAAAGCCGGGCGTCTTGGCCGAATGCTCCTTCTCGACTTCGGCCTTCACGGGTTTTCTCCCGGCGACGCCTTTGAAATAGAAGCGGCTGTAATCGGCTTCTTCGCAAGGGTCGCACACGGCGATGATCCGGGCATCCGGCTCGTTGAACAGCGCCCGCGCATTGGTTCGACCCTGGCCGCCGGCGCCGACGATGGCGATGTTCACCTGCTCGCTCGGGGGGACGAACCTGGGTCCGCCCAGGACATGACGCGGGACCAGGGTCAAGGCGGTGGCGGCCGTGGCGGTGGTGCCGAGGAAACGGCGGCGGCTGATCTTTTGAGTGACAGGAATTGTATTCATAAGCGTTTTCGTCATCCGGCACGCCGGCGTTTGCCGGCCGGACGTTTCTGGTTCGACGCGTGCGCCGGGGTGAGGCCGGATTCTCCACGGGGCCGGCATTGAAGGCGAGCCAGAAATGGCGCGCGCTTTTCCGGTTGCATTCCCCGGTTAACCCCGGTAATCGTCAGGGCCGTTAGAATCAACCAATCGAAATAAACCTATGGCTACCTTTCATCCCAGTGTCGAAGGCGCCCAACATGGCGCGAAAAGTCTCGCCGATTTTCTGGATTACGCGAAAAAGTCCGGGGCCGTCGGAGCGCAACCGTCCAATTACATGCTGCAGGACGGCAAGAAATTCAAAAGCGCGAAGGAGATCAAGGACACCTTCGAGAAACGCGGCATGAGCCTGGACGGCGTCTCCACCCACTGCGCGTTCTGGGTGCACACGACGGCATGGACCGGGAGTCCGACGATTCGGCCGTTTATTCCGGCGGAGGTTGCCAAGAAGTCACCGGCGGAGATCGAGAAGTGGGCGGAGGATTACACCTTGCGCGCGCTGGATTTGTGCGCCGAACTGGGGGTCAAGATCGTGCCGATGTTCTGGGGCGCGGCGTTTGGCTGGGAAGTCGCGTCGGGTTATCCTTGGGGTTTTTGGAAGGGCGGCGACTATGACCTGGTCGAGGAAGGCAAGGAACGGTTTGTGAAAAAGACGGCCAAACTGCGCGCGCATGCCAACAAACTGGGTATTTACCTGGCGCACGAAATCCATCCGGGCACGGCCGCGATGTGCGCCGACGATTTCAACCTCCTGGTCAGCATTTGCGACGGTGACAAATGCCTGGCGGTGAACGCCGACCCGTCCCACTGCTGGGAGGGAGAGAGTTGGGAGACGCGGTTCCTGAAGGTGGCCTCCCGCGTGTACGCCTGCCACGTGAAGAATTTCGTCATCCGCCAGGATCTCCCGTTGCGGAAGCTGGAATCCAACTGGCAGAAACGGGCGATGCAGTTCGTCGATATCCCGAGCGGGGATCTGAACATGACGCGCTATGTCGAGTTGCTGATTCACATCGGTTACCCGCAACGGTACAGCAGCGTCATGGGCCGCAAGACCGCCCCGTTGATCGTCGAGGCCGAGAGCGCCTACCGCGACCTCGACGCCACCAGCGCCAACGGCATCCAGTTCGTCCGCGATCACCTGTGCTTCCCGCTGGCCGCCGGTTCCTTCGAGGACGGCATGGGGGCGTGAGCTCCATCGAGCCGTCCTGGCGCTGAAGCAGGGACGCTGACGTTTACGGCTTCTGCTCGCGACTGTCGCAAGACACCTTCGGCAGTAGCGCGTGGCCTCACACGGGGGAACGCGCCGGGCATCGCGGCGAAAACCGATCCAGTCCTTTCCGTT
>JAGWYX010000695.1 GCA_018969165.1 Verrucomicrobiota bacterium | reverse complement strand
GGCGACCAGATTGTCGAGGCCGATGTTTTGTCGATGTTCGGCCTGACGGCCCAGGGGCAGATTCACTCCCTGGCACGCCAACTCCTGGAAGGTCAGGTCGAGCCGGCGCTGCGCCAGCTCAACGACCTGGCCAAGACCGGCAAGGACCTCGGCCGATTATTGTCCGAACTGCTGAATCACTTTCGAAACCTGCTTATCTACCAGGTTTCCCGAGGTGATCGGAGACTGCTCGAGGTAACGGAAAGCGAGTCCGTTGCGTTGGCCGAGCAAAGCGTCCTCGCGCCGACGGAGGCCCTGACGCGGATGATGGAAGTGTTGACCGATTGCGAAGGGCGGCTGCGCGAGGCGGTATCCAAAAAGACCCTGATCGAGGTCGCTTTGTTCCGGGTGATTCAAGCTCGCCAAGCCACGAGCCTGGACGGAGTCCTCAAACAATTGCAGCGTCTCCGCGAGACCGAAGGAGGCCCCGCGAGCACATCGCCAGCCGCCGCCCCGCGAGCCGCCAACGCCCCTGCCGCGCCCGGCGCTGAGTCCCGCGCGCCGCGACCTGATCCAGCACCGCCCGCCGCCCAACCCATCCTCCAAACCAAGTCCGCCCCCGCGGCCGCGCCGCCCGTCGCCGACCTCGAAAAACTCTGGGCCAATATCATCGAAGGCGTCGGCCGCGTCAGCGCCTTTGTCCGAACCTATTTGCTGCAGGGCCATCCGGTGGCCTTGGAAAACAAGGTGTTCACCATCGGGTTCGACCCCCAGTTCGCCGACAATTTGCACCTGGTGGACAATGCGAAAAGCCGGACGCTGATCCAAACTAAGCTGCGCGAACTCGGTCACGAGGATGTGGTCATCAAGTTCATCCAGGCCGAGGCCCCGGCCGGCCGCGCGCCTGCAGTCCCGTCGGCGCCGCCGACCCCGGAGCCGTCCGAACCTGCTGGCGGTGCCCGCAGGAAGGAAGCCCCCAAGGCCGAGAAGCCGGGGCCGGCTGCCGTCACCATGGACGATTTCAAGAACGATCCGCTAATCCGGCAGGCCCTGGAGATTTTCAAGGGCAAGATCGTGGACGTTCGCGCCTGATCTCCGAACCGCGGAACTCGCCCCAGGTCTGCCATTCGCCGCACCAACCGCAAACCCCCAATCCCCGCTATGTCCAGCATCGGCAAACTCATGAAACAGGCGGCGCGGATTCAGCGCCTGATGGAAGAGGTACAAAATCAACTCGCCGTCCGCACGGTCGAGGCCGCCAGCGGCGGTGGCGTGGTCAAGGTGACCGCGCGGTGCGACGGCACCCTGGCGTCGATCAAGGTCGATCCCCAGGCCGTCAACCCCGCGGACCTCACGTTGCTCGAAGACTTGGTCCTGACCGCTGCCAATCACGCGCTGAAACAGGCCAAGGAAATCTCCAACGCCGAGCTGGGCAAGGTGACCTCCGGACTGAACCTCCCCGGCTTGACCTGACCGTGCCCACGCTCCCCGAACCGGTCCAGGCCCTCATCGAGGCCCTCCACCACCTGCCCGGCGTCGGACCGCGCACCGCCGAACGCCTCGCGCTCTACCTGGTCCAGACCGACCCGGAGGCGGTCGGGCACCTGGCGCGGACGCTGGTCGCGGCGCGCGAGCAAATCCGGGCCTGCCAACTCTGCGGGGCCTTGACCCTGGCGCAACCTTGCGCGATTTGCACCGATCCGCGGCGCGATACGACGTTGCTCTGCATCGTCGAACGACCGGTGGATATTCTGAGCATTGAAAAATCCGGGACCTACCGCGGCCGGTTCCATGTCCTGGGCGGCAAGATTTCCCCCACCAACGGCGTCGGCCCGGAAGACCTGCGCATCGCGGAGTTGGAAAAGCGCCTGACGCGTGAGCCGGTCCAGGAGGTCATCCTAGCCCTCGGTTCCGATGTCGAAGGGGACGCCACCAGCGTTTATCTCGCCCGCCGCCTGGGCGGCAAGCGCGTGAAATTGTCCCGGCTGGCGCACGGCCTCCCTGTCGGCAGCGGACTGGAGTTCGCCGACGAACTGACGCTAAGCCGCGCGATCGAAGGCCGGAGGTCGATCGAATGACGGTCCCCAACGTTGTCGTTTTCGATCTCGGCAAGGTCCTCCTGGACTTCGATTACGCCATCGCCGTCCGAAAACTCCTCCCGCGGTGCACCGTCAATGCCCGCCAGGTCCAGACCCTCATCGACCAATCGCCACTCCTGTTCGAGATCGAGACCGGCCGGATCACCATCGGGCAGTTCTTCCACCAAATCCAGGCCGCCACCGGCTTTCGCGGCGAAGCGGACGAATTCTACGCGGCCTTCTCCGACGTGTTCAGCCCGATCCCACCGATGATCGAGCTTCACGCTCAATTGCACGCACGGAACATCCCGACCTACATCTTCTCCAACACCAACGAACTGGCCACACGCCATATCCGGAAGAATTTTCCGTTCTTCACGCAGTTCGACGGGTACATCCTCTCGCACGAGCACGGCGCCATGAAACCCGACGCCAAGCTCTACGAAGTGGTCGAGCGCGATTCCGGCCGGCGCGGCGCGGACATCCTCTACCTCGATGATCGCGAGGAAAACGTCGTTGCGGGCCGGCAGCGCGGCTGGCAATCCATCCACCACCTCGCGCCAGAGCCAACCATCGTCGCCATCCGGGCCGCGGGACTGCTCGGGTAGGGCGGGCTGAAAGCGTTCTCGACGCGAGCAACGTGCCGCGGAACATTGAACCTGGTAGGGCGGCGCTGCCGCGCCGCCCGTCCGAGCGGCAGCTCGGTCCTACCATGAGACCGTTCATGGCAACCGTCCCCGGAGCGACGATCAAGCGGCGGGACCATGACTACCCTGACGCTGGTAGCAGCCGACGTGAGTCGGCTCCAATTTTTTGGCGATCAGCCGGAGCGGGTTGACATCCGCTGCTACGTGATTCATCGACAGACCTGTTCCGCGACTGCGCATCAGAAGCGGCTAGGAACCGGGATGCGTCGAAGCCGGCGCGAGAGCGTCTTGGAGTGCGGCGGCCCTCCGCCGCTTGGCCAGGGACGGCGCGACCTCCGAAGGCGTCGGCGGACCGGC
>JAGWYX010000694.1 GCA_018969165.1 Verrucomicrobiota bacterium | reverse complement strand
GAGCGCCGCCGCGGCGTTGGCGATCTCCTGGGCGTCGATCACCCCGTCGTGGTTGGTGTCCAAGGCCCCGATCAGCGGCGAGCGCGGGTGTCGAGGTGGCCGCTGGCCATTCGCGCCGGCGGCGCCGGGCGGCGGTCCGCCAGGACCGCGACCCTGCATGCCCCGCATTCCACGAGGTCCGCCCCAGGGCGGCATGAACTCGTCGGGGGTGAGTTGGCCGTCGTTGTTTATGTCGAGGGTTTTGAGGGCGGCGGGCGCGTTGGCGATTTCCTCGGCGTCAATCACGCCGTCGTGGTTGGCGTCCAGGACTGCGACCAATGGTGGCGGCGGCGGGCGCTGCCAGCCGGCGTCAGGTCCGCCTTGCGGATCCGGGGGAGCGGGTTGAGCGGTGAGGTTGAGGGCGGACACCACCAGGGTCAGCCCGGCCAGGAGGTTTGTGGTTTTGTTCATAAGGTTGCCTGTCGTTGATTCGCTTGCCGGCCTGGGGCGGGTCCGGTTTCCACCGCCGGTCCCGTTTCCCAGCGCATCGGCTTCTGAGCAGAGCAGACGCCCGGCGCGTAAAGCGGTTGTGTGCGCGGGGCGGGAAAATTGTTAAGGCAATGTAAAAGTTGCGGCTTTTCGCGGGGGCTCCGACTAGGATGCGGCGTGCGGCGAGGGCAGCGAGCCCGCGCCGCCAGACGCGGCCACGGTCCGACTCACGCGCATGCCCAACACCGGCGCCAGCCAAACTCCCCGCGACGGCGATACCAAAGCCCGCCTGCTGGTCATCGACGACGACCGCAAGCTCTGCCGGTTAATTGCCGACTACCTCGAACCGATGGGCTACGCGGTCGAGACCGCGCACACGGGGCCGGAGGGGCTGGAGAAAGCGGCGGGTGGGGACTACCAGGCGGTGATCCTGGACGTGATGTTGCCCGGCATGGACGGGTTCGAGGTCTTGAAGCACCTGCGTCGCGCCTCGGAGGTGCCGGTGTTGATGCTGACGGCGCGCGGGGACGAGTCGGATCGGATCGTCGGCCTGGAAATCGGCGCCGACGATTACCTGCCCAAGACCTTCTCGACCCGGGAGCTGCTGGCCCGATTGCGCGCGGTCATCCGCCGGAGCACGCGCCCCGCGCCGGCAGACGACGCCCTCGAGTCCGACCTGGTCGTCGGCCCGTTGCGGGTCAGCCCGTCCACCCGCACAGCCGTGCTCGAGGAGCAACCGCTGGTGCTCACGCCGGTCGAGTTCGATCTGCTGGCGGCACTGGCCCGCGCCCGCGGCCGGGTCAAGACGCGGGAGCAGTTGCTGGACGCCGTCGCGGACCGGAACTACGACGTGTTCGATCGGTCGATCGACGTGCACATCTCCGCGTTGCGTCGCAAGCTGGGGGATGACTCGAAGGCGCCGCGGTTCATCCGCACGGTGCGGTCGGCGGGTTACCTGTTGATCGATCCGAACCAGCCGTGAGGAGGCACTGATGCGAATCCGGTTCCCGCTCTACGCCAAGGTGCTGGTCTGGTTTTTCCTGAACTTGCTGTTCCTGGGGCTCATTTGCTACGGGTTCGTCAAGGTGCAGTTCCGCGTCGGCCTGGACTCGCTGCTCATGGGCCGCACGGGCGACCGCATCCAGGCGGTGGCGGATATCATCGCGGCCGAACTGGGCGCGTCCCCAGCATCCCAATGGGACGAAATCCTGCAGCGGTTTGGTCGGGCCTACCAGGTCACGTTCCTCCTGCTGCGCTCCGATGGCACGCCAGCGGCCGGTGCGCACGTTGCCCTGCCGGCCGATGTCCTCAGCCGCGTCGTCTTCCGACGCGGGCCACCGGATTTTGCCGGTCGCGGTCCGCCGCGGTTCCGATCGCCAGGTCCAGCCACGGACTTTCCGCCGCCGGACCCGCCTCGGCCACCCCTGTCACCGCCGCGGTTCATGCTGCGCACCGAGAACCCGACGCGCTACTGGGTCGGCGTCCGACTCCCGCCGCCGCGCGCGCCCCCGCCGCGGCCCGGACCGATGGTGCTCCTGGCCGTGTCCCCTTCGCTGTGGGGCGGCGGCTTGTTTTTCGACCTGACTCCGTGGATCGCGGTGGGCGCCGGGGTCGTGTTCTTCTCGGTGTTGTTTTGGCTTCCGCTGGTGCGCGGCGTCACCCGCTCGATCTCGCAATTGACCCGCGCCACCGAACAAATCGCCCAGGGCCGCTTCCAGACGCGGGTCGAGGCCGCCCGGCGCGACGAGTTGGGGCAGCTCGGCGAGGCGGTCAATCAAATGGCCGGGCGACTGGACGGCCTGGTCAGCGGCCAGAAACGGTTTCTGGGAGACATCGCCCATGAACTCTGCTCGCCCATCGCGCGCATCCAGGTGGCGCTCGGCATCCTCGAACAGCGGACCGACCCGAAACAGAAACCTTACGTGAACGATTTGCAGGAGGAAGTCCAGCACATGTCCGGCTTGGTCAGCGAGCTGCTCTCCTTCTCGAAGGCTTCCCTCGAACCCGCGGCCGTCAAATTGCAGGCGGTCTCCCTGCGCGACGTGGCGACCCGGGCCGCTCGTCGCGAGGCGGACGGACGCGCCGAGGTCCGCCTCGAAATGCCTGACGGGCTGCTGGTGCGCGCGGATCCGGAGCTGCTTGCCCGCGCCCTGGCCAACCTGGTCCGCAACGCGGTGCGCTATGCCGGGCACGCCGGCCCGATCACGCTCTCGGGCCGGGCCGAGGCTGGCCAGGTCATCATCACCGTGACCGACTGCGGGCCGGGAGTGCCCGAAGCGTCGCTGGCCCAACTGTTTGATCCCTTCTATCGACCGGAACCGTCCCGGAGCGCCGAGACCGGCGGCGCGGGTCTGGGCCTGGCCATCGTCAAGACGTGCATCGAGTCGTGCCGCGGCACCGTGAGTTGCCGGAACCGCCGCCCGGCGGGATGGGAGGTCACCGTGCGGCTCGAGGCCGCGCCGGGGTGAGCGCGCGACGCGACCGGTCTCCACAACCAAACTCTGGTTGAAAAGGTGCTCCACCTCGGCGATGCTCCGAGATTATGGATCCGCAAGATCACCTGGACGAATTGCTCATCTGCCGGCTGGACTTCGGCC
>JAGWYX010000693.1 GCA_018969165.1 Verrucomicrobiota bacterium | reverse complement strand
GAGGAGTCGGTTTCTCGAGGCCCAGTGAGATCGTCAATGATGTGATCCTTCTGGAGTTAGATATCGCTAAGACCTTGAGGATTGCCGACGCTTCCGGGATCAAAAGCATTTTAGAGACGGTCGCACGCAAGTTTATACGAGTGAGCGAACTGGCGCGGGAGGGTTGGCAAGACTACCAGGTCAGATTTTACAGTGATGCACGAGGGCACTGGGAATACAGGGCCTTCGCGTTCGATGGCGTACGGACACCCGATAACATCGGCCAATTCGGTCGAGAGGTGCGGATTCTGTTCGAGTCTGTCACTGTGCAGAAAATCAACCGGTTTACCTTGCCGGCCTAATCTCCGCGAACGTAGGTCACGCGACGGTTGCCAATCCGGGCCAGTTTCAGGGAGCCAAGTGCAACCTCCAGGGGACAGGTTGCGCAATTTAGAGGACATTTTGTTGCCCATTATCCGAACTAAAAACTGCAAAAGGGGCTTGCACATCGGAAACATATATGTTTTGATATAGGCGTGACAACGGTGAAGTCGCCTCCGCCGAGTGAACCGGGAGTCAAGACCGGACGACGGGAAAACCCCGCCATTGACGGTCCCCGGGACAACACCGTCTGTTTCATGCTGAGCGACGGCGAAAAACTGGCCGTGGACCGCCTGGCGTTCTGCATGCATATCACTCGGTCGGGACTGCTGGCCCGGATCGTCGCCGATTTCGTCGGAGCGGCGGACCGGTCCAAAGCAAGTCGTGAGGCGGAGCAAAGGCTCCTGGCACACCTGGCGGAATGCCGAGAAGCCGTCAAGAAACGCGGCGAGTTCGCCGCGAAGGTCGTGGTTCCGCCAACAACGGATGCGGGGAAATGAAAGAAATAATCGAGTTGAACAAACGGATTCTGACTGAAGCGCCGGGCGCGGTACCGAAGGAATACGGCTTCTTCATGCTGACCCGAGAGGACGATTGCAGCGAGGAGATCGCGGCCCTGCCTTCAGGCATTAAGGCCGAGGTGGCGGCACTAATGGAGAGACTGAAGGGCGCGGTTCCCGATGATTTCGGATTCAACGTTACCCTCGGCAATGATGATCCCTGGTTTGAGCTTGTCTATGGGGATGGGCAGGAAACGTTCATGAATTCTCCGGTGGAATGGAATGCAACCCGCTCGATCATCGATCAACTTAAGGAAGTGGATTGGGACACCCGGCGCAAACGCGCATTGCAAGGGTGCCAGATGATGGACCTGATGCGGGAGATTTCGAAGGTGGCACCGCCTTCGCTTCCCTCGACGAAGGATCTCCAGAAGGAGTTTCGGCGGGAGATGAAGGAATTTGTTCGGACTGTTCGGACGGAGCGATCTGAGGTCCACGTTTTGAGGTGGCGCGATGACGAAGGATTGGTCGCCGAGAGGTTCGCGAGCGTGCGGACGTTTGCGGATGAACTGCCGGACCTGATGACCGTGCAGTATTGGATCATCGCGGTCGTCGCGAATGGAAAGCCGCTGCCGGTCCGAAAGATCGACGAGCTCAAGACGAGGGCGTTGAAAGAGCTTGAGGACATGCCGATTTCGCACGGCAAAGCCCTGGGCAAATTTGCGGGCATCATGGGCTGATGGGCGAATGGGCCGGCAATGCCGGACGTCAAGGAGCGCGGAAATGAACGATGACAATAGCGAGCATGAAAATCAGGACACGGGCGTCCTGATTCGGATCAAGCGGGCGGCGGAGATTCTTGGGGTGAGCGTCCGCACGGTGTGGCGGTTGATCGCGGAAGGTCAACTGACCCGCAGGCGGGTCCGCGGCTGCACCCGGGTCCCGCTGTCCGAAGTGCTTCGATTGGCTGGGGAGGGCGTTTAACGGAGGAAATCATGATCGACTTCATTTACAAACCGAAGGGTTCGCGAATCTGGCGGTGGAAATATCGGGCGTGTGCGGAAGACGCGAAGGTCGAAGACGTCTCCCTGGGGACGCCGGACAAGCAGGTCGCCGAGAAGTGGCGCGCCGAGAGGCGGCACGAGAAGGAGCTTGAGCGCGCGGGCCTGATTCCGGCCAGGGCGGTCCGCACCGCGGCGCAGGAAACGCTGGCAACGCATCTGCAAGCGTTCGTAGGTGATCTTCGGGCGCGCGGGCGGAACGCGCGATACATCCAGGGAACGCAGAATTGCTTCCTGAGGTTGGCGGCAGAGTGCTGTTGGAAGCACCCCCAGGACATCGCATCGGATTCGTTCCAGGTCTGGCGGAACCGACAGGAACGGTCGGCGAAGACGTTGAATGAATACCTGGGGGCTGCGAACAGCTTTGTGAACTGGATGGTCCGCCAGGGCCGCATGCCGAGCAACCCGCTGCAGGCAGTGGAAAAGGGCCGTGTGCAGGGCAGGGAAGTCAGACGGCGGCGAGCTTACACGGACGACGAGCTGCAGCGACTGCTGGCCGTGGCTGGAAAGCGGCGACCGGTCTACTTGACGGCCGTGCTGACGGGGATTCGGCACGGTGAGTTGAAGGCGTTGCGGTGGGGCGATTTCGATTTGGATTCGGACCGGCCATCGGTGACGGTGCGGGCCTCGGTGAGCAAGAACCACAAGCAGGCGTGCCTGCCGCTGCACCCGAATTTGGTGATCGAGTTGCGGCGGTTCCGGTCGGTGAACACATCGGCGGGGGATCTGGTCTTCGGACGTTTAGTGCCACGGAGCAAGGTCGTGCGCGCTCACCTGGCGGCAGCCAGCATCGTCAACACGGATTCTGAGGGGCGGACGGCCGACTTCCATTCGCTCCGGCACACTTTTTGCACGAACCTGCACCGCGCCGGCGTTTCTCAGCGCGAGGCGATGGAACTGATGCGGCACAGTGACGCCCGGTTGACGGCGAAGACTTATACGGATGCGTCGTTGCTGCCGCTCAAGGCTGCGGTGGAGAAACTGCAGTTCCCCAGCCCGGGCGGGAGTGCGGGTCAAGCCTCACAAGGAGCCTCACAAGATTTAGTCCCGGAGGGGCATTCGGTGTCACAGGTTGTCACAACCGGTGTGGGCAGGAAACTCGCGCAAGTGACTGCAAACGCGGCAATAAAGGCGCAACCTGGCACGG
>JAGWYX010000692.1 GCA_018969165.1 Verrucomicrobiota bacterium | reverse complement strand
ACCAGCCCGAAGTCGTAAGCGATGAACAAGACCTTCAAACCCGCCTGGTAACCGAGCCGGTACACCGCCGGCCGACCCATGTCCAGCGCCAGGGCCAACCCGGTCCGCGCGCTCCAGATCGGCGCCACCGGGTACAGCGCTTCGCTCCCCGTCGCCCCGGCGTGAATCGACACCTGGTCGGCGAACTCGCCCCGGCCGCCAATCGTGCGGTGCCGGTGAAGATCGTCACCCCAGGTCCAGCCGCCGGCCTCGAGCGGCACCGCGAAAACCAACGTGATGGCCCGGTCCTTGCCGGTCCTGTCCGTCAGACGGCCTTCGATGACGATGTGGTTGGACTGCGCGTGGGCTTGCGCGCGCAATTCCAGGCCGAGCTCGGCACATCGGCCCGCCGTGAAGTCGAAGAAATCCGACCCCGTCGCGACGTCACGGGCCAGGAACCGCCCGGAGATAGTCCTTCGTTCCTTCCGGACCCGCTCACCGGCGACGGGCTTGGACGGAGCCTCACCCCGGCCCTCCCCCATCGGATAAGTGAGGGGAAATCGTCCGCTGTCTCGGGCCTCGCTCGGGTGTGTAGTCCCGCCTTCAGGCAGTCCCTTGCCGCTGCGGGTTGAGGACAACCCGCGGTCCGGTTCATGGAAAATACCGCCCGGTCGGCCTTTTGTCTGACGCGACGAGACGGCGACGGCGCTTTCGAGTTCGAGGCGCAAGTCATCCCCCGAACTGACGGTGTGACCCTCGAGGCTCGACACGGGCCAGCGGGCCTTTGCCAATGTCACAGCCGCGCCCTGGAACAAGACTGCGTTTGCCCCGCCCGACACTTCCTCGACGCTCACATCGTCGAACCAGACCCGGCCGGCGTGATTGCGAAAGAGGCAGTGTATGGTGAGCGTCCGGACGGGTTTCTCGGGGAAGATCATGAACCGACGTTCCTGCCAGTCGTGCGTGCCGGTCCTGAAGTTCGCGGTCTGGCCCCACAGCGTGGTGCCGTCGGCATAAACCAAGTCCACGTAGAGCGAGTAATCGCGATCCGTGCCGCCGGTCACGTTCGCTGCCCTGCTCCAGCCGCCCACCATGAGCGGCGCCGGGTTGGTGCGCTCCAGCATCAGGGTCTGGCTGGCGCCAAACCAACCCTCACCCGATGGACTGTCGCACGCCAGCGCGCGGGAACCGTGTCGGCCTTCCCCTTCGGCGACGCGGAAACCACTGGGCGCCGCGTGCCAGCCAACCGGACGTCCTTGCTGGAGTTGCTCGAAATCGCCGTCCCGCAGCAGCGAGACACTCGCAGTCGCGCCGCCGACTGTGCGCAGCACCGGCTCAGACCGGGTGGGCGCTGCGCCCAGAAGCCAGCCGAGCAACAGCAGTGTAGAACGCCGTTTCATGCGCCGGACCCGGACCCTGATCCTGCCCGGTTTGCCGGGCCTGGGAAAGGTTTTTCGAATTGGATCGCTGAATTGGACACAAATCAACTTTTGAAAGGTTCAGCGGGTTCGAGTCGCGCCACGAGCCGACTTGCAGCTTTGGCGTGCTCCCTTTAATTTGCCGCGTATGTGCTCTCCCCTCACAAGCTCGGCACAAGCGGAAAATCCCGTGCGGAACTCGAACCGTTATTGACCCTCCGTTGTCGTTTACAATGAACGAACTATCCTGGATACTGACGGCGCAAATATGATTACCGAGCTGAGAGTCGAGAACTTCAAAAGCTTCGGCTCTGATATGTCGCCGCTTTTTCTGCGGCCGCTGAATTTTGTGGTTGGCGCCAATGCCTCGGGCAAGACCAACCTCCTCTCCGCTCTGCGTTTCCTGAAGATTGCCCTCCTGCAAAACGTAGAAATTGCGGTGGGAGAATTCGAAGGGCCAGGCGAGGTCCGTAACAAGATTCAGCGTGAACGCAAAGAAACGAAACCGGTTCGGTTGCGCCTCAAGGTCGATGGAACGAAGCTCGGCAAACTTCGCCTTGGTAAAAGCCAGGCAAAACACGCCAAATCCTTCCACTACCTCGTCGAGTTGGATGTCCGGTCCAGTGACGAAGAGCCTTTGGTTTTGCGTGAGGAATTGTCCGCCGAGTTCACGGATGAGAGCGACCAATCTCTCCGCTACAAGATGGTTCGCAGCCCGAACCAAGTGACCATCGAAGACGCTGTTTTCGGTCATCATGTTCCGCCGGAACCGATCCCAATCGCTCAGCAGGATGTTTCCCGGCTCGCGGCAGGAACGGGCTTTTTCAGCCCGCCACTTATTCTGTTCCGTAATTACATCGAAGGCTGGTCCTTCTTCAACATCAGTGCCGCCGTGGCCCGACAGCCTTGCAAGGAAGTCCCGGAACTCGCCTTGGGGGAGGCCGGAGAATACTTGGCGGCCATCCTCCATAAGCTGGAAAAGCAGAACGGGGAGAAAGGCTCTCTTGATCAGATCGTCGGCGGTTTGCGAGGTGCCGTGCCCGGCTTCAAAAGTGTCCGCACGAAATCCTTGGAAGTCGAGGGCAAATGGACGTTCCAGGTAGTTGAGGACCGCATCCGTGGGGCCATCAATCCGCGTTCTGTCTCGGATGGTACGATCCGCTTGCTCGCCATGATGGTTATCGCGCACTGGTCAGCCCGTCGCTCCACACTCCTGGCCATTGAGGAACCCGAGAACGGCCTCCACCCGCACCTATCGAAACACATCGTCGAACTGTTGCGGACCGCCTCCGAAACCCGCCAGGTGCTGGTCACGACTCATAACCCTGATTTTCTCAATGAACTCGAACCGGAAGAGGTCATCCTCTGCGATAAAGCAGAAGGCTTTACCGTCGTGCGCCATGCGTCGGATGTTGCCGAAATCAAGTCATTCCGAAGGCACTTCCGGCTCGGCGAACTTTGGGAACAAGGAACACTTGGAGGAATTCCGTGACCTTCGGTGTCGGCGTCGAAGGGCCTTCCAATTATCAGTTCTGGCACAAGGTCCTTCATAAACATTTCCGCGGCTGCCGGTTTGACGTGCGGAATATGAAGAACCGCGACAAACTCATTCGCGAAACGCCGAAGCTGCTTGAAACCTTCCGCGACTGCCAATATGCGGCGGGGTTCATCTTGGTGGATC
>JAGWYX010000691.1 GCA_018969165.1 Verrucomicrobiota bacterium | reverse complement strand
TTTGGAACGTTCGATCACCGTCCTTGCCGCTGACCACGAACGTCAAGGCGACCTGGTTGTCCACCGCCTTGAGGGTGCCGCGGAACCGGGTGTGTTTGCCTTTCGCCGCGGACTTGCCCGACTTGGCCGCGACGGGGGCGTCTTCGGCTCGAACGGTCGCCGCGGCGCTGAGGTCCTGCGCGGCCAGGAGCAGGCCGAGCACAAGTTGCGCGATGACTTTCCACATAAATTGACCTTTGGTTGGTTGCCTGGTTCGCTTTGAACCGGTGCCAAAAGACCTAACAAATGTCCTCCTCCCTGCAAAGGAGAATTTGCGCACGGTGCTTACGCACATTAGATTATCCGATCCACCGGGGGGCGCCGATTGGGACTTGACCTCCCGGCCAATAATTTTCAGGTTCAGGGAATCTCGATGACGCTGCCTCACCGAATTTCGACCCTCCTGTACTGCTTCAATCGCCGGGACGAGGTCTTGTTACTGCACCGGGAGCGCGAGCCCAACCGGGGCTTGTGGAGTCCCTGCGGCGGCAAGCTCAAGACGGGCGTCGGCGAATCGCCGTACGCCTGCGCGTGTCGCGAGGCCGGCGAGGAGATCGGTCTGTTGCTGAGGCCGGCCGACTTGCACCTCACGGGCCTGGTCAGCGAACACGGCTACCAGGGAGAAGCCCATTGGCTGATGTTCTTGTTCGAGGTGAAGCCGAGGTTGGCCGCCTTGCCGCCCCGGCATCCGGAGGGTGAGTTCGGGTTCTTTCGGCGCGCGGCCTTGCGACGCCTGCGGCTGCCGCGGACCGACCGGGAGCGGATTTGGCCGTTATTTTGGCGGCATCGCGGCGGATTCTTCGCCGCGCATTGCCGGTGCGCAGCCGGCAATCGATTCGAATGGACGATCGAGGAGAGCCGGCCGGTGGCTGGAGTGGACGAAGTCCAAGGTGCAAGGTCGGGGGCGGCAAGTCTAAAATCAGAGATCTAACATCTAGAATCTGGAATTCCCCATGCCCGAAGCGCCGATCATCGACCTGCAAAGCGATCATTATTTCATGGGCGAGGCCCTGCGCCTGGCCGCGCGGGCGTTCGAGGCCGACGAGGTGCCGGTGGGGGCGGTGGTTGTGCGGGCAGGCCGCATCCTTGCGCGCGCCGCTAATCAGGTGGAGCAGCTCAAGGACGCCACCGCGCATGCCGAGATGCTGGCATTGACCCAGGCGGAGGCGGCGGTCGGGGACTGGCGGTTGACCGACTGCACGCTCTATGTCACCAAGGAACCGTGCCCGATGTGCGCCGGGGCAGTCGTGCACGTGCGCCTGGCGCGGGTCGTGTTTGGCGTGAGCGATCCCAAGGCCGGCGCGGCCGGGAGCGCGCTGAACCTGCTCCAGTTCCCCACGCTGAACCACCGCTGCCTGGTCACGGCCGGGGTGCGCGAGGCCGAAGGCCGCGCCTTACTACAGGCCTTCTTCGTCCGCCAACGCGCCAAGGACAACTCGGCGGGCGCCGCCGTCCCGCGGCCAGGAGAGGACGGCGGTTAACTGACGCAGATCAGGGAGACGCGCTCGTTTTGTTCATTGCGGGTGACGCCGTGCGCACGCGGGTCCAGCGTCGGCCGGCCATCGACCAGGAACTGGTAGCGATAGTTTCCGTGATTCAAGGCCACGTGGATGGACCACGAACCGTCCACATGACGCCGCAACGGGGTGGCCTGCGGCTGCCAATCGTTAAAGTCACCGACCAGGAAGACCGTCTTGGCCTGCGGGGCCAGGCAACGAAAATTAATCGTCACCACCGTCTTCCGGGCCGTCAATCCCTGTTTCGTTCCGAGTATTTCAATACCGCGATCCATTGTTGCCTTCGTTACATTGAGTTTGAGCCCGACCATTCCCGCCGTCGGGGCGAACCATGGCCGGTTAAATGAGCAAATCGCGTGCCGGCCGACAAGCAGGAACTATCCTCGATGCGAATTTTTTCGGACCTTCACGATGCCGGTCGCCGCCGCGCGTGACTTCATCGTTTGCGTTTGAGGAGGGACAGGGCAGGCGGCAGCCGCGGGGGAACCGGCGGATGCCTGGACGACGCCGGCCCGTGCATGCTACCGAGCGGCTTCCACTCGGTCTCCCCTTCCGGTTGCGCGGGTGTTTGCTCGTCAATCCGGCCTTCGCCGAGCCATTCGAGCACCTTGGCGGCCGACACCGGTCCGTATACCTTCTCGTCGCTGCCGATGATCCGGTAGCGGCGGGACGGGTCCAACTCCTGCGCCGGGGGAGGCGACGTGGGCGTCGGCGCGGGCTCCGCCTCGAGAGCCGGGGCCGGAAGGGCCTCGGCGGCGCGCGCCAGGGTCTTGACCGTTTCACCGATCTTGCCTTCGGGGAATTTCAGTTCATCCAGTCTGATTCCGATCAGGCGTTCGGCCGTGCCCAGCAGGGATGTGGCGCCCCGGGGGGCGCCGGCCGGCGTCGATGGGGCGGCGGGGAGGTTTTCGTAACCGTTGACCACCCACTCCAGCCTGCCGGTATTAATGTCGATCAGCAGGCCATGCACCGGCACGCCAGGCCCGATCAACGGGCTGCCGCGAGCGAACTCGACCCCACGGATCACGTTTTGCCGCTCGCTGGCGAATAAGCCGAAGAACTCATTGAGGTTTTCCGGCAGGTGCGCCCGGTCGATGCCCAGCGTGCGAAACCGCTGGATCAAATCCATGGCCGTTGCCTGGCGCACTTTGCAATCACTGTGCCCGAGGATGGCAATCTCCCGACCGCCCTTGGTGGCGCAGGCCAACGCCAGGGAGCGCATCGTGCTGCTTAACGGACCGGTGATGATATTGGCGGCGTTCCGCAGCCAAATGAAATCCTCGGGACCGATGCCGAGCGCTTCCGGCAACAGGGCGTTGAGCCGGGGATCGATGCAGGTGAGCGCAATGACCGGCAGGGACTCGGCGTAGGTCGCGTGGTTCAACTCGGCCTGCGTCTGGCCGGGTGGCCGCTGGTGATTGGCCTCCAGGATGGCTTCGAACAAGCGCATGGCCACTTCACCTTGCCGCGCGGAGGAAATCCTCGGCTTCCACACCGCCATCAAGCAATGCTCCCTTAAGTGCGTAACGGTCG
>JAGWYX010000690.1 GCA_018969165.1 Verrucomicrobiota bacterium | reverse complement strand
TCGCAGTCAGAGGAACCAAGGGCGAGGCTGAATGATGTGGACCATCACGCAACGGTTTGGCGTGCGAGCGGCTCCGCGACCCGCAGGAGGTCGTGCGCGCCGCGGCCGCGGTGGCGCTGGCGAGCATGACGCCCAGATGAGTGACTTCCTTTTCCTTTGACTTGACGCCGGCTTGGCAAACAATCTCGGATTAACATGAAATTCCAACCCGAGGGTGTCTTTGTCGCGCTCTGGACCCCGACCAATGGCAACGGCCGGTTGCTGCGCCGCGAATTCACGACCCACGTCCGTTTCCTGCTCCAGCACGGTGTGCACGGCTTCATGCCTCTCGGCAGCACCGGCGAGTTCCTCCACTTGACGCCCCAGCAACGAAAGGCATTGCTCAAAAAAGTCGTCAGCCTCGCCGGCGATCGCCCGGTGATCGCCAACATCAGTGACATCCGCCCGGCCGTGGTGGCCGATCTCGGCCGATTCGCGCGCGAGATCGGCGCCAGCGCGGTCTCCGTGTTGCCCCCCTATTATTACCAACTCCTCCAGCAGGACCTGGTCGAGTTCTTCGTCCGCGCCGGCGCCGCGGCCAAACTCCCGCTGGTGCTCTACAATTATCCCGAACGCACCGGCAACCGGATCGAGCTCGACACCATCGCCGCCGTGGCCGACCGCGTCCCGCTGGCGGCGATCAAACACAGCGGTTCGGATTTCAACTACCACGTGGCATTGGTCAAGCTCGGGAAAGAGAAAGGCTTTTCCGTGCTCACGGGTGCGGACACGCGGTTGCCCGAAGCGATGGCCTTGGGCGCCACCGGTTGCATCAGCGGTCTGGCCAACGCCGTGCCCGACCTCCTCGTCGCGGTCTTCGCGGCGACGCGGGCCAAGGAGGAGAAACGACTGCGAGCCCTGGTCCAGCAAATGTCGCGAGTCGGCACCGCCGTCGGCGCAGTGCCCTTCCCATTGAACATGGCGGCCGCGATGGAGGCCCGCGATCTGCCGGTGGGTGAACCCAAACAAGTGGTTTCGCCCGCCACGCGCCAGCGCTACGCCGCTATGGTCGAGGAGTTGCGCACCCGCTACCGGGAATGGAAGCTGATCTGAGGCCACCAGTCACCGCGCCGGCGATTTCTCCGCGTTACAAGTGGTGGGTCGTCGGCATGCTCTGGTTCATTTGCTTCTTCAATTACGCCGATCGCCAGGCCGTTTACTCGGTGTTCCCCAAACTCCGCCAGGAGTTCGGGTTCGATCCGTTCCAACTCGGACTCATCGCCTCCGCCTTCACCTGGATTTATGCCGCCGGTGCGCCGGTCGCCGGGTTCATCGGGGATTGGCTCCGGCGCAAGACCTTGATCCTGGGCGGTTGCTTGTTCTGGAGCGCGATCACGGTGGCGACCGCCTGGTGCGGTCAGTTCTGGCATTTTGTCACCGTCCGGGCCATGGAAGGCCTGGGCGAGACCTTCTACTTTCCGGCCTCGATGTCGATGATCAGCGATTACCACTCGGCGCGGACCCGCTCTCGAGCGATGTCAATCCATCAATCCAGCGTCTATGTGGGCACCATCCTCGGGAGCTGGTGGGGCGCGTGGTTTGCCGAACACCACGGCTGGCGCACTGGCTTTTATTTCTTCGGACTGCTCGGCGTCCTCCTCGTCCTGGCCCTCGCCCGGTTCCTCCGGGAACCTGTGCGCGGGCAGGCCGAGACGGCCGACGCGCTCCCTGAATCCCGTAGCAGCGGACGTGAGTCCGCTCACGCTTCGACCGAGAGGGATCAGAGCCGACTCCCGTCGGCTGCCACGAGCGGCTCGAGCGCGGGCGTCGTCAACCGCCCCGCTCCGGCCGCCGCTCCGCCTACCGTGCGCGAGGTGTTGGCGGAGATATTTCGCACCCCGACGGCGTGGGTACTCCTGGGGGTGTTTGTGGGCGCCAATTTTGTCGCGACCATCTTCCTGACCTGGACGCCGACGTTCCTGGTCGAGAAATTCAACTTCAAGCTGACGGCGGCGGGGTTGAACGGCAGTATCTTCATCCACCTGGCCAGCGCGCTGAGTGTGCCGTTGGGCGGGGCGCTGGCGGACCGGTGGGCGCGGCGGTTCGCCGGCGGCCGCATGCTGGTGCAGGCCCTGGGACTGTTGGTCGGCGCCGGATTCGTGTTCGTCGTCGGCATGACCCGGAATGTCCACGCGCTGATCGGCGCCATGGCCGTCTTCGGCTTCTGCAAGGGTCTTTATGACGCGAATATCTTCGCGTCCGTCTACGACGTGGTGGCGCCGCGCGCGCGCGCCACCGCGGCGGGGGTCATGAACTTTGTCGGCTGGGGCGGGGGCGGGTTGGGCCCGGTGGTGTTTGGCTGGCTGGCCCAGCACGGCCGCTACGGGAACGAGGTGGCCAACATGAGCCACGCCATCGCCTTCGGCGCCATCGTTTACCTGGTCGGCGCCGCTCTGTTGCTCGTCGCCATCCTCTTTTTCGCCCCGCGCGATGTCGGGCGCGAGGCAAGAGCCTAAAAATCTCCGAACCGATTCCTGGTCATAGATGTGACAAAAGATCGGTTAATGAGAATTTCTGATCTCGTGAAATAAATTTTCCCGCGGCAGGGGAAAAACCCTTTCCGCCGGGACGCGGACGCCACGGCAGCGGCCTACCCGAGCAGGATCTGGCGGCACGCGGTGCGCAGCCGGTCGAGGTGCGCCGCCGATTTCGCCTCGAGGTAGCAGCGGATCAACGGCTCCGTGCCGCTCGCCCGGAACGCCACCCATTCGCGGTCCGGCAGCAGGAATTTGGAGCCGTCCAGCGTGATGAACTTCTCGACCTTGTACGGGCCGATCCGCTCCAGGCCACCGGCGAGCGTTTTCAGCAAGGCCTCCTTGCGCTCCGGCGGGATCGCCACGTTGATCCGGTCGGTGTAGAAAGGGCCCGTTTGCTTTTCGAGGGCCCGCAAAATCTGGCGCAACGAGCGGCCTTCCGTCGCCACCAGTTCAGCCATCAGCAGGCAGGCCAGAATGCCGTCTTTCTCCGGGACGTGCCCCTTGACGCTCAGGCCGCCGGATTCCTCGCCGCCGACAATGATCGGCTCGGTCTCCATCAAGGCGCCGATGTATTTGA
>JAGWYX010000689.1 GCA_018969165.1 Verrucomicrobiota bacterium | reverse complement strand
ACTTCACCGATTTCGCCAGCCACCGCCTGACTGGCGAATGGTGGTGGCGCGAACCGCAGGGTCTGTATTGCCCGGTGCTCGGCTTGAGCGGCGACTCGCCATCCGCACCGCGGCCTTCCGACGCGTTGTGAGGGGGACAGGTTTCGCGGTCGCAGAGCGCGATGGAAAGTTCACCGAGCGAGGCGCGCCTCAGACCGCATTCTGGCCCCGTCCGAGCATTCCCGGTTTTCCTCGACTGCCGCTCTCTTGCTCTGCGCGCGCCTTGCTGATCGAGTCGGGCGGCTGGAAGCCGCTCCCACCGCCAGGCTGGAAACCTGCCCTACCGTATGGCGACTTGCCCGGTATCTCGCCGCAACGTCCACGGTCCCACCCAGCGGGTATTGTATTCCTTGATCCACGCGTCGTTGGCAAACGTCGGGCGCGGCTGGCGGCCATACAACTGATCGTCCATTCCATGCCAGGGCAGCGGTTCAACTTGCCAGCCCAGCTCGACATGGAAATCCGCGTCCTTCTCCCAGCCGTCGGTGAACAGGAAGAAGTCCCGCACGCAGCCGGGCGGTTTGGGCGGCAACCGGTTTGCGGCGAACTCCAACGTGAGTTCATCTCCGCCGTTGACCAGCGCGAAGGCATTGTCCCTTTTCGCGATCAGTTCATCCACTGGCCCGTAGCGGGTGCACCAACCGGACACAGCCAGGTCCCAGTTGGCTCGCGGGCTGACGCGATCGTAATCCGGCGTCAACGGCACGTACCACGGCAGATCGCGATAGGCGCTGAAACCGCGCCAGTGCAGGTCGGTCCGCGTCGGCGCCAACCTGGTCAGGCGCGTGCTGGCGGCATCGGCGCGCTCGAACAGCGCGATCCGGTCCCAGTGAATCTCGAAGGCGGTTGTCAGCCGCAACCGTCGGCTGCCGGCGGGCAGTTTGCCGGTCAGGTCCACCACGATGGTCTTGGTCTTGCCGATCGGTGTGCCGACGACGACCTCGACCGGCCGCCAGACCTGCGGCGCGGTCTCGACTTCGAGTTTCGGGAACGGGAAGGGCAAGTCGGGGTTCTGCGCGGCGGCCACGTTGGCCATACCCCCGCCGAAGCGCAGCCACCCGGTCAGGGCCAGCACCAGCGGCTTTTGCACCTCGAGCGGGCCGAAGTCGAGAATGACCCCGTGTGGCTCGGCCAGCCCGCGCAGTTGGGGGATGCGGAGTTTGGGCGGTGACACGACGCGCCCATCGATCTGGGTGAGCAGGCTGGTGACGTCGGCGCCGTCGAGGCGGGTCGCCCGGAGCAGCGGCTTGCGTCCAGCGAGGGTCATGATGCCGGTCGGTGGAAAGGGTTTGGCCGGCACCATGCGATCTGTCGAGTGCACCTCGGTACCCGCGGGATGATCGACGGCCACCAGTTTGGCCTCGTCGAGGTAGAGGACCTCGCGCAGCTCGGACGTGATCTGGACCTGGTAACGGTCGCCGCGGGACGGAAACATCTGCTCGTTCCCGATCCAGACCAATTCGTCGGCATCCGCCTGGATAAAGCGCTCGTCGGATTGCCGGAGGCCAACGGGCGAGGCCCCCAGGATGTCCGTCACGAACCGGAAATGCTCGCCGTCCCAGGCATAGAGATACGGGCACGAGCCGGTGGGAAGCACCAGCTCGTCGATATTCAGGGTCGTCTTGGGATCGACCTTCAGATCAATAATGGGCTGGGCCAGGTCGAACCAGTGCACGGTCAGGGAATCCAACTGAGCGTGGCGGCCCACGCCGATTTCGATCGGCAACGAAGTGACGGTGTAGCGGGTGTGCCAGGGGCCAGCCGCCAACTCCACGCGCATCCCCAGGCCGCTGGAATTGGAGCGGTTGCCGACCAGGCGGAGCTTGAGCTGGAGGTTGGCGTTGCCACCGTCATTGCGCAACAACCGCAGACCCTGACCCTCGACATCCAGCAACAGGTCGCTGTCCCCGTCGTCGTCAAAATCGGCGGTCGTAATGGACTTGATCCGGCCCGGGGCAAGCTGCGCCAAGCCGAGGTCGCCGGTCATCTCCTTGAACCGGCCGTCGCCCAGGTTGCGCCAGATATGGAGGCGCTCGCCCCCCGCGCAGATGTCCAACCACCCGTCGTTGTCGTAATCGAATAGCTTCAGACAAGTCACCGTCTCGTTGCCGGTCGGCAGAACGACCGGTTGGCTGACGCCGCTCAGGAAGCACTCGAGCTTGCCGGCGGTGGCCAGCACGAGGTCCGCCCGCAGGTCGTTGTTCAGATCGCCCAGGGCCAGCGCCGTGCCGGCCGGCCAATCCGCCGGTGCGTTGGTTTGCGCGAAGGGGCCGCCCCGTTGCTTCATGAACAGGAGCGGGGCATGGCCCGCCGGCAGCAGAAAGAGATCGTTCAGATCGTCGTTGTTCCAATCCTCGATCGCCAGTTGGCGGAGGCCCGTCACCGTCGCCGGCACGCCGGAGGTAGCGGTGCGATCCACAAAATACATGTTCCCCAGATTCCGAAAGACGCGCACGCCGTTGGCGCCGCCGGTTACGGTGAGCAGGTCGAGCTTGCCCGTGAAATCCAGGTCCAGCAACGCGCCGTCGATCCCGGTCAACCCTTTGAGACCGGCGAACGCCGTCATCTCCCGGCTGGGGCCGTTCGTCGTGAACTTGAAGACGTGCGACGCCGTGTCACCCAGCACGATCACGTCCTCCACGCGGTCGTTGTTCAGGTCGCCGACCAGACAGCGGAAGTAATGCGCGCCGGCGACGCCCGGCAGGATTTGCCCCTGCGGCGCGAAGGTCTCGCCGCGGTTGAGCCATAGCCGAAATCCCGCGCCGTCGCCCACAAAGAGACTGTCGCGGCCGTCGTGCTCGAGGTCAATCACCCCCACCGGTCCGTGCAGGTTTTGGGCGCCCCCAAAGGCGGCCGCGGTCACGTCCGTGAAGCGGACCGTCACGCCGGTCGCGGCCGGCAGCTCCGGCTGGAGCGGCACTTGGGCCTCGGTATATTGGCAACGCTCGAGCGACTCCGGGGTGACACTGGCGCCTGACCTCTGGGCCTGGAGTTGACGATGACGGTCCAGGGCCTGATTGGCCTGGTCCTGGCGTCCCAGGCGGACCAGGACCTG
>JAGWYX010000688.1 GCA_018969165.1 Verrucomicrobiota bacterium | reverse complement strand
TCTTCAAAGGCCAGCAGCACGCCCTGACGCGTGCGCTGTCCACGTGCGCCCTCGGGGCCGTACATGGCTGACGTCAGCAAGCCGACCTTGAGCGACTTCAAATCCGTGGGATCCGGGTAATTGCTGCCGGGACCGCGGAAGGGCAGCCGGGTGAGCCAGTAGCGCTCGTACGGCTCGATCCGGTTGAACGGCAGCATATCGGTTGGCGTATTGCCGTAGTAAGGGTATTCGCGCTCGGCTGGCGGCGGGACCGGGTGCGCGTCGTGGGACAAGGCCGAGGCGGGCGCGGCGGGCCCAGCCGGTTGCGCGTGGAGGAGATTCAGCATTACACTTCCACCGAGGAAACAACGAAGCAGAGACCCGTTCATGCGCGGCTCCTATTTCATGAGGATGGCCAGGGCCTCGATCTCGATCAGCAGATCGCTGCGACAGAGCCGGGCCTGGATGCCTGTGCTGGCGGGGAACGGATCGAGGCCAAGCGCCGTGAAAAACTCGGTGCGCAGGCGGTTGAACTCGGCGTAGTCGCGCTCGATATCCCGCAGGTAGCAGGTGGTGCGGACGACGTCGTGCCAGGTGGCGGATTCGCTGGCGAGCAGCTCGGTGAGGTTGCGATACGTGCGCCAGCACTGGGCCCGGAAGTCGCCGGGGTAAAGCGTCTCGCCTTGGGCGCTAATACTCGCCGTGCCACTGAGCAGCAAGTGGGTGAGCCCACCGGGCAAATCCACCCGCAGTCCGCGGGTGAACGCGCTGCCGTACTCGGCCGCTTCATTGAGTATTTTGGGCGCGCGGATGGCCCGCTTGCGAACGGGGGCGCGGTGTTTGGGCAGGCTCCGGATAAGGTTGGGCGGGGCCGGTTCGTCGGCCGGCAGCCCCAACGCGCGGCGCTCGAGCTGCTCGCCTTCGGAGTAAAGCGCGGCGGGAACCATCGGTCGCTCCAGGTTAAGGGTGGGTGTATTCATAGGATTTGGTTTTCGGAATGTTGTTGCCACGCCCAGGATGACTGGCTGACCGGCCGAGTTGCGCGACGGGGGCGTCCGGATTCTTCCGGGACAGGATGCCTCGGCTCAGCCCGTCGGAAGTCGCGAACCAGGCCTCGCGGTCGTCCACCCAAATGCCCAGCACAAAAGCGTTGACCAGGGCCGTCTGGAGGACCCGCCTTTCGACCGGGTGGCTCGGGCGGTGGATTTCCAGAATTCCTTCGCGGTGACTGCCCAGGAGATAATTCACCCAGTCATTGCCGTCGGTCACCGAAACCCCGCGGTCGGTGCCGACCCAGGCGACCGTGCGGCGGGTGGCGACGAAGTTGATGAAGTTGGAGACCAGGGGCGACTTGGTTTCGACCCAAGTGCGCCACCGGGATCCGTCGTAGCGGGAGAGGCCGAAGTAAGTGCCTTGCCAGAGCAGGCCGTCTTCCCACGCCAGCCAGGCGGTGATGTCGCTGACCGGCCCGGAGTCGGGCGTGAGCACAAACTGAAAGTCGCCGTCCGGGTCGCGGTATTCCTTGAACGAACCGGTGGCGGGATTATGCTCGACGATCCCGCCGCCCCAGACGCCGATGTAGAGGACATCCTTGGCCGGGGCGATCGCGTAGCACCAGGGCTCGTGCATGATCGAGTTGTTCTGGTCGTAAATCTTCCAGGTGCCGGACCGGGTGTGGTAGGCGCCGGTGCCAGCGGCGGTGGCGGCCCACACCGTGTCGCCCACGACCGCGACGCCATAGACCACGTTGTTGGGCAGGCCGCTGTCGGTCTGAGTGTAAGTGGTGAACTGGCCGCCGCTGAACCGGTTCAGTCCGCGCGCCGTGCCCACCCACAAGTCGCCGGTACGCGAATCCTCGGCCAGGCACAGGACCAATTTGTGACTCAGACCGTCCTCCGGACCGAAACGTTTGAACTTGCCGTCCGGCTGACGCACACAGAGCCCCTCGTAGGTGCCGACCCAAAGTCGCCCGTCGCCCCCCTTCAAGACGGCGTGGACCTTGTGGCCGGGAATACCGTCGCGCTCGGTAAAGTTCTCGAACCGCTCGATCAGAGGAAAGGGTAGATCGGTCGTCGTGAGCGCCGGTTCGGCCGCGGCGTGCAGAGCGCAAGCCGTCGGCATAAGCATTGTGGCCAGAGACGAGCCAAGGATGGCAAGGCGGGCAGTAGCTTTCATAAGTTCCAGTATTGCGTCTGGACCAAGACCATGAACCCGGTAGGGCGGCGCCGTCCCGGCGCGCCGTCGTCAAATCCGCCAGCGGCGCGGCCGGAGGCCGCAGCCCTACCGAACAGCGGTTCATGGAAAGGCCGGTTCACAACGTTTTCAGGAATTCCACCAGGTCGTTGAGTTGGTGTTTGTTCATGTAACTGGTGACCCCGTGCAGGTCGTTGGTCTGATAGAGCGTCCAGATTTCCTCGAGCGTTCGGGCGCGCCCGTCGTGCAGGTAAGGGGCCGAGGCCGCGATGCCGAGCAGATGCGGTGTATCGAACAGCCCGCTCGGATCGCGCGGGCCTTTGGTCCCGACATCGCTCAACAGGCGGTTGGTGTAGAGCGGCGGCCGATGACAGGTGGCGCATTGGCGGGCGCGCGCGATGGGCCGGCCGTCGGGGGTTGTGGTGGCGAAGAAGATTTGGCGGCCGCGGGTTTGCGCCGGAGTCAACGGCTGGTCCGCCCGCCGGGCGCCCCGCGCGGGCGGCAACGATTCGATGAACGCCGTCAGGTCCTTCAATGCCGCCGGAGGAATGGGATCCGTCCGCATCAGGACGCGGGCGAAGCGCGGGCCGCATTGGACCTGGAGGCTGGAGTTCTTGCCGTTCCATTTGAACGGCGCCGTGCCGGCCACGCCTTGCAGGGAACGGTTATCGAGGAAATTGTCACCGAGCCCGCTGGTATCGAAGTCGTACGAAAGCCCGTCCACATGGCCGTCCGGGTGGCAGGATCGGCACGAGAATTGATGCTGAAACGTGAACGCTGCCTGCGTGAAGACGCGTTCTCCGCGCCGGATCGGATCGTCGCCACCACCGTCGCCAAGGTGAATCCGGCCGAGCGGGCGGAGCGACGTGGTGTCCACCAGCAGGATCGAGTCGGCCAGCCGCTCGGCCACGAACAACGTCTTGC
>JAGWYX010000687.1 GCA_018969165.1 Verrucomicrobiota bacterium | reverse complement strand
TGTTTGGGAGTAGAGCACTCCATGTGCCTCCCGTCAACCTAAAAAGCGTCTGCGGATTTTCGCTCGAGCCGGACGCGTGGCGGACAGAGGTGGACAAGCGCGTTGACACGGCGTGGCCGTGGGGTACGATCGCGATGATGGAAATTGCGCGCGACGCCCGAATTTACGTGGCCGGCCATGGCGGCCTGGTTGGCAGCGCGATTTGGCGGGAGCTGGAGCGGGAAGGGTTTCGGTGCCTGCTGGGCCGGACGCGCCGGGAGCTGGACCTGATGGATGGCGCGGCGGTGGGGCGCTTTTTCGCGGCGGAGCCGCCGGAGTTTGTATTTGTCGCGGCGGCGCGGGTGGGCGGGATTCAGGCCAACCACACGCAACCGGCGGAGTTTCTTTACGAGAATCTCCAAATCCAGAATCACCTGGTGCACGCGGCCTGGCAGAGCGGGGTGCGCAAGCTGCTGTTCCTGGGCAGTTCGTGCATTTACCCCAAGTTGGCGCCGCAGCCGATGAAGGAGGAGCACCTGTTGACCGGCCCGCTGGAGCCGACCCCACTGCGTGTCATCGCCTCGCCAAACGTGCCCCTCACTGCTTCTCCGACCTGTCACGGCGAAGCCTCCGTCGATCGCTCGAACAACCAATTCCAGTCCCGAGAGTCACTGGTTATCGACTCCGGCCAACTCGGGCTCTGCTGTCGCCTGGTTAAGTTTTGGCATGCCAGGATGATACGTAGAAATTGGCCCTCGTTTGGGGCCTTAGCGCCTCTTTTTGGGCCTCATTTTGGCTCGCAAGAGGGCGAGTCGGGTTTCTCCGCGCCGTTGCCGACCGGCGGCGATGCTGGCGACGTGACTGCGTGCGGCTGAGCGATGGTTGGCCTGGAAGGCTCGGACGCGACCGGTCGCGTGCCGGGATGGGCGCGCCTTAGAGCGAAAAAAGGGGGCCGAAAATCGCCTGTAAGGCCGCAAAACCGCGGTCTAATCTCCACATCCGCCTTGCGACGAAATAGTTGTCTCGGCGACAGCAGAGACCGGACAGCAGAGACCGGATGCAACGCTGGAGCCGTGACCACCACGCACACAACGTTGCGAACCCCGCTGATGGCGGGTAGCAAGATCTCGAGTGAAACCTCACGGCGAGACTAAGCGATAGAAGCGCTGGGGACAGTTTGACACCGCCGAGTCTAGGAAATCAGTTGGACCGAAATTGGTGAAGAAAAACAAGTCCGTCCAGTTGCTCAGAGACAAAGAAGTCGCCTGGATTCGGCAATGAGCACCAGTTCCACCACCGGTAACTAGAAGGTGCATGGCGCCATCAACCTCCTCGGAACCCGCAAGTTGATAACTTGGACTAAAGAGATCGAACGGCCCGTAGGAACCTGTAATGACGAAGACACCGGCGCCATACGCGATGTCAACCACGTTAAAGTCACCAAGCCAAAAGGAAACGAGATAGCTCCAGTCCGCGCCGTTGGTCGAAACCGAGACTCCCCGTGTCAGTGCAAGAAACAGACCCGAGCCATATGCGAGCCTATAGATCTCCATCCCATTTCCGTGCACATTCCAGCTAAATCCATTCGTCGAAGTTATGCTGCCGGCTGGCCCAAGAGCGCTTATCCAGCCACCCGCAAACGCGCCACCACCATAACTTACAGCCAGTATGTTCGTGCCAGGCACCACGTTGGACACGCTCCAGTGCAGAGCATCACGCGACGCCATCACTACACCTGAATCTCCTACTGCGACATAAACCCCGTTCCCGTAGGTCACCGCGTTTAGGGCTGCGCTGGTTAAAAAGTCCTGCAGATTCCACGTCTGTCCATCCGTGGAGATAACAACAACACCTGAGCCATCACCAGACTTCCCAACGGCGACAAACTGTCCGTTCGCGTACGTCAGTCCTCGAATCTCACCGTCGGCAACCGGGACGGGATCAGTCCACGTAATCCCGTCCGATGAGACCTGAGCCTCACTGTTGCTAGCGGAATTCCAAATGCCAACAAAGCGTCCGGCTCCTGCGGCAAGTTGCGAGCTAAAGCCGCGGAGAGCATGCGTGCCCGGGTCTTGCCACGTCCATACTGAGCCGTCAGTGGAGATGACCGTGACGCCACCGCCAGCGGCCAGGAAAACCCCATTGCCAAAAGTCACGCGCCAGAAGCCGTAGTTCCGCGGCCATGTTCCGCTCAGAAGCCCTCTACTCAAGCTTTGAGCCGTGACGTGGGTCGTCCAGGAGAGGATGTATACGAGCAATAATACCACCTCTACGCCATAGCCAATTCGTGCCGCGACTGTACGCATTTTCTCACCTTTCAGGCTAGTATTGGTGCTACCGATGAGTTCGCGTCAACCATGTAGTCGTTGAAATGCCACAATTCAGCAATTGCTGGCGAAGGGTGACGCATGAATCAGGGTGCTCGTAACTGTTTCAGGGCCACAGAGGCTTTGACGATCGGGAGACCTTCGAACGACTTCAACCCGAGCAAATCGAGTTCGACGGTGAGGCTCATGCTGCTGCCAACGTGCCTGAAAGCACCGCCGCTTGTCAAGCCGACCCTGGAGGCGCGCGATGAAACCGTGGCCAGCCGTGCGCCTGGGGCAGGTGCTGCGGCTGGATTTGGACCGCGTCCCAACGGACGTCTCGGTCAGCCACTCGATGGTTGGAGTTTTGAGATTCGGGCGCGGGTTGTTTCAACATGACCCGATCGAATAACGCTAAATCGAGCTACCGGGTCTTTGGCGGGTCAATGAACGACGCACTATTCGTTCGACCGCGGCAGATTGACGTGGACGTGGATTAGGCGGTGGTGAGCGATGCGAGCGACCTCGAAGTCGTCGCTGGCCTGCACCCGAATCGTCAAGCCGGCTTGCCCGGTAAACCGGCTGAGGTCGAGGCCGTGGATGGTCGGCGGGTGCGAATAGTCGCGGATCAGGATGGCATAGACCGGTTTGCCTTCGCGCCGGGCGACCGCCTCGTAGGCCTGGCGCACCACCGGATCAGCCAGCGCGGCCCGGCCGTAATTCGGCTCTGCTGTCGCCTGGTTAAGTTTTGGCATGCCAGGATGATACGTAGAAATTGGCCCTCGTTTGGGGCCTTAGCGCCTCTTTTTGGG
>JAGWYX010000686.1 GCA_018969165.1 Verrucomicrobiota bacterium | reverse complement strand
CAACCTGGACGCCGGCGCGGGGCCGCAGTTCGTTCGTCAACCTCGCAGTCAGATTGCCCTGGCCGGCAACAGCCTTGTGCTGGCAGCGCAGGCCGCCAGCTTGGAGCCGCTGCAATACCAGTGGCAATTTGACGGTGCCGACCTTCCTGGCGCCACCAACGCCGCCCTGGCGCTGACCAACCTCAACCTGGCCCAGGCCGGTGATTATGCCGTGCGCGTGAGCAATGCCGCCGGGAGCGCCACCAGCATCGTCAGTCGGGTCGTCGTGGTCCAGGCGCCGCGGCGAAGCTTGGTGGTGACCGAGGGTCAGCCTGTGAGTTTGGACGCGGTGGTGGCCGGCGCGGCGGCGCCGACTTATCGTTGGCGTTGGAACAGCCAGGAAATCTCCGGCGCCACCAATGCGACCCTGACCTTGGCGGGCGTCACCGCGGCCCAGGTGGGCGCGACCGTGGAAAGTCCGAACAGTTTCCAGTGGAGCCTCGACGGCCAGAGCCTTGCCGGCCAAACCAATTCCTTCCTGGTGCTCTCGAGTGTCGCGGGCAGCCAGGCCGGCACTTATTGGGTCACCATCAGCAATCCCTTCGGCACCATCAGCCGTCCCGTGCATTTGTCCGTCCTGACCAGCGATCCCGCCGGCCAATCGGTCAACGTGGGAGCCCCGGTCAACTTCGCCGCCACCGCTGAACCGGCCTCGGTGCGGTATCAGTGGCAGTGCAACGGCGCGGACTTGCCAGGTCAAACCGGGCCGAATCTCGCCTTGCAAAGGGCAGTGCCGGCGATGGCCGGCGCGTATCAGGTGCTCGTCAGCGATGGCTATAGCTCGCTGCTCAGTGATGTGGCCGGCCTGAGTGTCGCATCAATTGCGCAACCCGGCGCCGTGGAATGGGCGTTCCCAGAAGGCTCCAGTTTCTGGTCCACACCGGCCATCGGACCGGATGGGACGATTTACGCCGGGGCGGCGTCTGGACACCTGTATGCCTTCGCTGCCTCCGGCGACCTTCAGTGGCAACTCGACCTGCACGGTGGCATTTACTTCACCGCCTATGACGGGAAGCTCTACTGCCTGGACACCACCGGCGCGGAGCGCTGGGAACGAGTCATCAGCAGCCCGATTCCTTACCTCCTCGGCAACTGGTTAATCGGCAGCCCGGCCATCGCGCCCGACGGCTCCGTCTATGTCGGGTCTCATGATGGACGACTCTATAAGTTCGCGGGCGACGCGGCGCCGGCGCCCGGCGGTTGGCCGCAGTTTCAGCGCGATGCGCGTCATAGCGGCAGCCTGGCCTACGCCCCCGCGCGGGCTTCTCAACTCCTGGGCCCCATCCAACTGCACGATGGCCAAATCAGTTTCGACCTCACCACCACCGCCCAGCAGTATGTCGATCTGTTCGGCTCCGACGACGTCCAGACCTGGACCTGGTTGACCAATTTCTACGACGCCACCGGGCCGGTGCAGGTGCAACTCCCGCTCGGCCCTGGGGAAAACTGGCATTTCTATCGCGCCGCCGTGCCGTGAGGGCCTTGTTTTTTTAGAGCCAGTCAGCAACGCATCGGCCTCTTGCCCACCGTGCCAGGGTGCCCGATATACGCGCAAAACCGGAGCGTGTGCACGGATTCCTCCCGCTGCTCCGCTATCAGGTGATCCAACCCTTTCAGGGTTGGCGATCGCTCCCGTCGGCCGTCCCCAGCGTAGCTCGTGCCTCGCAACGCTGGGCTGGAAGCTCTGCATCCCTTCAGGATGCGGCGCCCGAGTTCCGCCCGACTCGTGGGTAGGCTCTGTGCGGAATGCGCTCGAGTCCCAAGCAATCCGGTCGAGGCCTCCTGGAGCGATATCAATCGCCGAAGGCGATCATCCCGCCGGGATTGGTTGAGAAACCGGGGCGATTCTTCATCAACAGAGCTTCTGAATCTTGGTGTTACGAAAACAACTATTTATTGTCCGGCGCAGTTTTGGATTGCCTTGGCGCCGCGCCGGTGTTACGCACGCGTCACCTTCGGGTCGTTCTGATTCATTCGCGAGTCTCGCAACCGCGATCGAGAGGCAAAAAGACTCGACGATGAGATGCGGAGCCTCAACTTGGAGATTTCACTCGGCTCAACGCAGCCCGATGCCCACCGGGCAATGGTCGGATCCCGGAACGTCGGCGCGGATAAAGGCGCGTTGGAGTCGGGGCCGCAGCGCGGCCGAGATCAGAACGTAGTCGATGCGCCAACCGATGTTCCGCGAGCGCGCGCCGCCGAACGGGGTCCACCAGGTGTAATGCCCGCCGCGCGGCTCGAATACGCGGAAGGTATCGAGGAACCCGGCCTTGACGAAGGCGCTGAACCCGGCGCGTTCTTCCGGCGTGAACCCGTGATTGCGGACGTTGGCCTTGGGGTTGGCGAGGTCGATCTCGGTGTGGGCCACGTTCAAATCCCCGCAGAAAACCACCGGTTTCCTGCGTTCGAGCTTGCAAAGGTAACGCAGGAAGTCGCGGTCCCATTGCTGGCGGTAGGCCAGCCGGGTCAGCTCGCGTCTCGAGTTCGGCACATAAACGTTGACGAGGAAAAAATCGGCGTATTCGGCGGTGATCACCCGGCCTTCCTGGTCGTGGACCGCGAGCCCGAGTCCATAAGTCACGCGCGCGGGACGCGTTTTGGTAAAGATCGACGTGCCGGAGTATCCCTTCTTGTGGGCGACGTTCCAATAGGTGGTGTAAGCGGCCGACCAGAGTTGTTCCACGTCGTTGGGGCTGGCCTTGGTTTCCTGGAGGCAGAGGATGTCGGGATTCTCATCGACGAGGTAGTCGAGGAAGTTTTTACGCAACACGGCGCGGAGGCCGTTGACGTTCCAGGAAACGATTTTCACGGGAACAGCAGGAGCAAGGCGAGGGTGCCACCGACGCCCGCCAGCAGCCAGATCAACAGCACCGCCTCCGGCTGGCTCCAGCCGCGGCGGACCAGGCGGTGGGACAGATGGTTGGTGTCGCCGACATAGAACGGCTTGCCCAGCCGCCAACGGAGCGCGACGACCCAGGCCAGGTCCAATAGCGGCACTCCCAGGATCAGGAGCGGACTGAGCACGGCCCAGGCACGCGGATTCTGGGAGGAGTAAAAGT
>JAGWYX010000685.1 GCA_018969165.1 Verrucomicrobiota bacterium | reverse complement strand
CCCCGGCCGCCGATGGCCCGCTCTACCAGCAGATCGTGGACCGCCTCAAACGCGAAGTCAGCGAGGGCCGGCTGTTGCCCGGCGCCGCCCTGCCGTCATTCCGCCAGCTCGCGGAGGATCTCCTGGTGAGCGTCATCACCGTCAAGCGGGCTTACGAGGAGCTGGAGCGCGAGGGCATCATCTTCCGGCGCCAGGGCCTCGGCACCTTCGTCGCTGAACAGGGTCACGACCGCAGTCGCGAAGCGAAACTGGCGGCGGCTCGCGGCTTCCTCCGCAAAGGCTTTTGCGAGGCCGCGGAGGCCGGTTTGACCTCCACCGAGGTCCTGGAACTTGCCCATGAACTCCTGAAGTCGAAGAAATAAACGCGGATCACCCCCCCCAAGTACCGCTATGAACCCTAACAAACCCGAAAGAATTCAGCCCGACGAAACCGTGTTTCTAACCACCGTCGTCGTCGTCTCACTCCTTGTCGTCCCCCTGCTGCCATTGGGCAAGTACGGCGGAGGCACCGCGATGTTGTGCGTGTCGGCCGCCGGCCTGGCCGCTTACTTCGCGTTGTTCAACACGCGATTGCGTCGGCGCGGGCAGGTGAAAGTCGCCGCGGTGGTCACCCTCGCGAGCGCGCTGCTGAGCGCCGGGATCGCTGCCGGGCTCCTCTGGCTCCGTGGCCACTAGTACCGGGCTGGGCTTTGACTCGAAACCATTATGAACCACGCCATCGAAATCCGCGGATTGGTAAAGCAATATCCTCGATTCAAGCTCGGTCCGCTCGACCTGACCGTGCCTCGGGGCGCGATCTATGGCCTGATCGGGCCGAACGGGGCCGGCAAAACCACGACCATCGACATGATCTTCGGCATGGGTCGGAACGACGCGGGCCAAATCCGCGTGCTCGGGCTCGACCACCAGGCCGACGAAGTCGCGTTCAAGCGCCGGGCCGCCTACGTCAGCCCCGACCTGAACTTCCAGACCTGGGGCAAAGTCGGCAGGGCCATCCGGTTCGTGCGGGGTTTTTACCCGGAATGGGACGACGCGTATTGCGGTCACTTGATGCGTGCCTTCCAATTGGGCGAAAAGGATCGAATCCTGACGCTCTCATTTGGCGCCCGAACCAAGCTGAGCCTGCTGCTGGCCCTGGCCCGGCGGCCGGACATCCTGATCCTGGACGAACCGACCACCGGCCTGGACGCCGTTTCCAAACAGCAGGTCTTCAGCGAACTGCTCAAGGCCGTCGAGGACGGCGAGCGAACGGTGTTGATTTCGTCGAACGGTTTGAGCGACATCGAACGCTTCGCCGACCACGTGGGCATGATTCAACATGGCAAACTCCTTCTCGAAGGCCGCACCGACGAAATCGTGGATCGCTACCGTCTCGTTGAATTTTTCACGAGCGACCCGGCAGCCCTCCAGACTCTCGAACCCGAGGGCTTGCGCATCCTGAAAGGGAATGAGAACCGGTGGCATGGCCTGCTCGATCAACAGAGCCAGGCGCAGCATTGGCTGGAAACGCACGGCGCCCGCGACATCTCGCTCACCCGGGTCACCCTCGAGGATTTGTTCGTCGCGCTGGTGAAGGAGGAGAAAGCGGCATGAAGCGGCTGGTGCTGGACCACTTTCGGCGTTGGGCGTGGCTGCTGACGCTCGGCGCGATCTTGGAATTTGGGCTGGGCTGGCTCATCGCGCAACGCCCGGACGATCCCTTCGAGTTCTGGATTTTTTTGTTGGCGCTCTGGTCGGGCGCGTTGCTGCTCAATTTCGATCTCCAGCGGGGCATCGTCCGCGTCGTCGCGGTCTTGCCCTTGACAGCCCGGCAAATCGGCCGCAGTTGGTGGGTGGCGACCGTGGCAGTACCGGCCGTGGCCTCGGCCGCGCTCCTCTTCCTGGGCGGCGGGACCGGTCATTATGTGGAGCCCGAGGAGACCTTTCCCGCGGGCCGGTTAGCGCTGGCGAGTCTCTTCGTTCTGCCTTGGCTGGGGACCACGTTTACGTCGATTTATGGAATGAATAATGACGTGGTCTTCGGCAACTGGCGGCAGCGCGCCAGTGCGACGGGCTTCGGCCTGCTGTCGAGCGTCATGCTTTTTGGCGGCATGCTGACGCTTGAGCATGCCACGAAGCAGCCGGTCAAGCTCGCGATATTCCTGGGCCTGGGCGCGGTACTGATCACCGCGGGTTGGCTTCGCGCGGAACGCTTCGTCCTGGGCCGCGCCAGTTTTCGACTTCCGGCCCTGCATGTCCACTTCCCGCAAGGTCAATACCGCGCCCCGGCCGGCCACGGCGGCATCCCTTTCCTGGTGCGCACGTACGCCGGCCGCGCCTTCCTGGTTGTCACCGCGATGGTCGCACTCATGGCCCTGTTGTTAACCTGGCATGGATTCGCCGCCTCGCCCGAGGCGGCGGTCGGACAATTCGCGACGCTCAGCAGCTTCATGTCCGCGCTGCTGATCCTCTTTCTTTACCTGCTGCCGGTGGTGCGACAGTTGCGCTACCTGCGATCGCTGCCGGTGTCCTCAAGCCGGCTGGCCCTGGTGCTGCTCGGCATCACGGTGCTGCCGCTCGCGGGGCTCGGCGGGCTGGTGGCCGGGGCCGCAGGTCTCTTGTCCGGCATCCCCGCCGCCGTCACCGTGCTCAAGACCTATACCTGGATGCTCGCCCTGACCTCGCTCTGCGTCTGCCTGGCCGCATGGCGCGGCGAGGAAATCCAAGTGTGGGTCCTGCAATTCGTGCTCCTCTGTGTGCTGCAATGGGCACCGATTGGGTGGGAAACCTGGCTGCAGCATCCCCCCCATTCCCCGGGTCAACTCGGCTCGGTGGCAAGCGGGGTCGTGTGCGTGGCTTTCCTGCTCACCCGCCTGGCACTCCGGCGCAGCACCCATGCCTACCGCGTCGTTCCCGGCACGCAAGTGAATCTATTCGGCGACGCCACCTGGGGAAGCGGTCGGTGAGACGCGCGCCGCGCGAGAAACTGAAATCTAAAATCCAGAATTCACTTCCCCACATTGAATTCCTGCCAAACCACCGTTGACCGGCCGGCAAGGTCGGTCGTGGCCGCCCGCAGTCGGTAGCGACCGGGTCGGTCGATGGTTAACCGGGCTTCCACCGTCCG
>JAGWYX010000684.1 GCA_018969165.1 Verrucomicrobiota bacterium | reverse complement strand
TTGCTGGGCGTGAAGTGCCTTCGCTTCCTGAAACTGGAGCAACGGGCTGACGTAATACGTGCCGGCGGGATCGACAATGACGACACGCTCCCGCTGCTTGAACTGAGAGACGAGGTGGTAACGGTCAACGGCAGACAGCACAAGCGTGGCGACGGTCACGAAAAACCAGAACCAGGGCAGGCGGTCGCGCTGAATGAAGAGCCGGGTTGGGTCAAAGCTCTTCCGCGCTGCCGTTGGAGCGGATGGCTCGTTGTTCGTCCGAGTGGTCCGGAGTGGGGCGTCAGTAACCGGCATAACTTCCAGGGAATTGGTTGCGCGATTTGGCGATCAGGTCCCGGACCGCACGGTCGCTGGTGATGTCGTCCCCGGGCCGTCCCCGAGCACTGCGGGGCGGCAAACCGCTCCCGGCGATAAGGATCGCTCCCGCGCTGCCGAGGCCGGCCGCGGTCGAAGTGCTGCTGAGGATCGCCGCCATCCCGGCCGAACTGGCAGTCGCGAGAGAACTCCCGATTGGAGCCGCGACGGCGGAGGCACCAGCCGTGGTCGCCGCCGTTTGGCCCAAGCTCCCAAACGCGCCGTGGATCAGCTCGTTTCCAATGAGCATACCGTGAGCGATGACCCTTTGGATGATCATCGGCGCGGCGATCGTACTGAAAATGATCCAAAAGCCGAGAAGGGCGACACCCAAGGTGTTCTGCAACCCGTAGAAGACCGCTGTAGGATCAATGAATTTGAAGCTGGGGTCGGTCATGAAGTCGAGAATCGCCTGAGTCACCATCGCGGCGACAGCCCAACCAAGTGGCCACAGAAGGACACCAACGAGATGCAGCAGGTAATTCGTGCCGATTCCCCTGAGACCACGAATCGCCATGAAACCAATCAACAACGGTGAGAGTCCGTAACCGAGATGGAGCACGACCTTCTGGAAGACGTACGCCCAATAGAGCAGGAAGGAGGCGATTTCACCTATAATCCACAGGAGCGCGGAAATGAGCACTTCCACTGCGGAACCAGTCGCGTCCGAAAGAATGTCCCACCAGGACTTGCCGGTGCCGGTGTCGCGTTTGATCACCAAAAGCTGGTTGTACTGGTCCTGCACGTTCGACGGGTCCACGTTCAGTCCGCTCAGGATCGAGTTCTGCATGAGGTTCTGCAGTTCGTTTCCCCATTGCGGAAGGAAGCTGAGCAGCGCTGTCAGGACGACAAGCCGAACGCCGAAAGACGCCAGACTTTTTGGACTGAACCCGTGCGTGACGCTCGTGATGATCCCGACCACGAACAGCATGTAGGCCACGACCAACAGCAAATCGTGCAGGGCCGCACACTTGGTGAGAAGTGTGGGGAAAATGCTGTCGAATGTGGCCATAAGGCGCAGGCGAGACGTGCGACCAAACTCACCTCACCGGAAATTTCACCGGGTCGGCCAGCAGGTGGAAGGTCTTGCCGTAATTGCTGAGCGTTTCCGTGAACTCGGCGTGCTGTTGTTCCTTGCGTGCCTCGATTTGCTTTTTTTCATCATTTCGGTTTTGGATGTCTTGGACCAGCGCCGAGGCGAGCGCCTGGTTCACTTCGTGGTCCGCGCTGGCGAGGTCCGCTGACAATCCGACCAGGACTCCATTCAGTTTCTGGACTTCAGCATCGGTCTGCGCGTTTTGGAGTTGTTGCGTCGTCTGTGCGATTTCAGTTTTGATCGCGGTCCGGCGCGAAGCGGCGTCCGCAGCGACCGCCACGTAATTGTCCGCCGTGCGGCTGATCGCCGCGTAAGACCGATACTCGTCGACAGCGCGTGTGATTTTTTGGCCTCCCGGCGTCACGAACGTTGCACCGACGATCTGGTAGATTCCGGCTGCGTTGTTGGTGAGGGCGTAGGCTCCATCGGCGATTTTCAGAAGATTCTCCAGATTCTGTCCCGGCTCCGTTCTTCGCAGATCGCCGAGGAGCGCCTGTGCCGTCGGCAAAACGACCGCCTTCGGGTCGCCAAACAAATCCTCGTAATGTTTGAACTCGTTCAGTTGCGACGTCAGCGTCTGGATTTGGCTGACCTGGTTGTTGATCATGTCCACGTACTTGGCGAGTTCCTCGCCGGTATCGGTGATCAGTTGCAAATGGACGGTCGGGTCGTAGACCTCCCATTGCGCGTGGGCCGACAGGCCGATGCCGACGGTGACGAATGTAAGGGCGATGAGTTTTTTCATGACGATTCCTTTCATGGCGGAGCCTTGCCGGCTTACTCTTCGATCCGGAGGTATTTGGTTGATGGTTTGAACGTCACACCGTCGATTTCCTGTTCCGGCAGGTGGACTTCGTAGAGGTGAACCTGGTCGGTGCGATTTCGGGATCGCTGCATGTCGACATAAAGCCAGTACTGCTGCTTCACCGCGTCGCTCCGGCCTTTGTCGTAACCGGCCTGGTAAGCCTTCGCGGTTTCCTTCTTGGCGGCGTAATGCAGGGCCTCGCTCAACACGACACCGCCCGCCGCGCCTCCGACAATCGCGGCGGTGTTGCCTTTGGATAGCGTATTAGCCAGAGCCGCACCCCCGGCGCCGAAGGCTACGTCGCCGATCGGACGCGTGGCCGCGCAGCCAGCGAGCAATCCGCAAAGCGGGGCCAGGAACGCGAAGTCGATCAAGGTTTTGGAGAGGGTCGAGGTATTCATAGCGTGGAAACAATACTGAGGGGTTCGGGTTGAGAGGACGGTTGCGAGTGCCGGATGATGCCCTCGACGATGGCGGGACTGTCCCGCAGCTCGCGGGCGCGTTTGTCAAAGTGCTCGCCGCTCGAACTGCTGCAATAGAGCATTTCGGGCGACGCGATGTTATGGACCGTGCCGCAGAGATTGCGCACTGAATCGGTGTGGAGGTACGTGAACGGCGAATACTTCTGGCCGGATTGATGGTCTGGGAGCGGATAGTTCATGATCGCGTGCTTGGTCACCTCCGGCAACGCGATGTCCTGGGCCATGTCCTCCAGATCGGCCCGGTCGTTCTGCCGCAGGATGAAAAACTGGCGGCTGTTGCCGAAGACGGCGGAGCGAATCCGGCTCTGTTTGAAGCGCGAGTATTGCTGGACGATGGCGATGTTCCAACAATTGAACTTTCGCAATTGGGCGTA
>JAGWYX010000683.1 GCA_018969165.1 Verrucomicrobiota bacterium | reverse complement strand
GCACCAGCACGTCGGTCGACAGGATCCGGCTCCGCGCGCGCTGGACAAAGCACGGAGCGCGCTGTTTGCCGAACTCGGACTGGTGTCCGCAGAGTTTGGGTGAGCAGAGTCCCCGCTCCGAACAGACGTGTTGCCAGACCTTCGGATCGGGCTCGGTCTCGAAGTCCGAGAGGCTGCCGTCGGAGGTGGTTTTGGACCATTCGTAGATGCGCTGGAGTTCCTGGGTTTCCGGCGAGGTGAACAGGCTGTCGGCCTGCTGCAGCGCTTTCGCCAGCCGACGCGTGCAGAGGTAATTCTGCCGGCCTTTGAGCATCGTGAACGTAAACGGCACGGGCAGAATCTGGGCGAGCATCGGCAGATCTTTGCCGATGAGCTGCTCCTGGAGGTTGATCGTGTGGGTTGAGACGACGGCCTTCTTGCGGTTGGCGGTGGCGAACAGGATGGCCGGGACCAGGTACGCCAGGCTTTTGCCCACGCCCGTGCCGGCCTCGACCACCAGGTCTTCGCCGGTCTGCAAGGCATGCGCCACCGCCACCGCCATCTGCTGCTGCTGCGGCCGGTACTCGAAATTCCGGGCTCGGGACAGGACGCCGCGGGTTGAAAAGATCGCCTCCACCTGCGCCACCAGATCCGCGCCGGCCGGTTGCGGGTCATTGAGCCCGATCATTTCGGAAAGTCGAAGGCGCCAAACACCTCGAAACCGCTCCGGTCCAGTGTCAGCAGCGAGGTCACTCCGTTGGCAAATAGCGTGGAGGCGAACATAGTATCCAGCAACCGTTTCCGCCCCAGCCGGTATTTCTTTAGCCAGTCGAGGAACAGCAGTGTGCTGTCCACGCTGGGGAGGGCCTGGACGACTTCGTCGGCGTTCCACCAAGTCTCCGCCCGCTCGACCGCCACGTCCGGCTCCAGGGGCGTGGGGAATCTCCGGGGATCGGACACCACGTGGATGAACTCGGCCAGGACCTGGGGGACGAGGGCAAAGGTGTCCTGCGCGGCGAGCAACCGATGAAATCGATCACGCGTGCGCCGGTGTTCCGCATGCGAACCGACCTCGACCGCGACCAGAAACGACGTATCGACCCCGTGCGTCATTTCATCATTTCGCCGAGCAGGTCCCCGCGTCTGGTCATGGGGCGGAGCGGCCGGCCCAGATTGAGTGGTTTGAGCGTGGTCAGGCTGGTGCGCGGGCGGATGCGCTGGTTGCGGAAGATCTCCATCGCCTCGCGGATCAACTCGGCCGCTGTCCGGTCGGTGCGCCGGGCGTGCCGGAGGAAGTCCTCATAGACAGGTTCGGATATGTTAACCGAAATAGTTTTCATATATCGAAGTGAATATACCTTTTCCAGCCTTCCAAAGCCAGTTCCATTCCAGCTGCAAGGACTCCGGCTCACCTCCCCCGCGGCTGCCGGACCACCACCGCCACGGGCGCCTGGTTCTTGGCGATCATGTTCGCCGGCAACACCCCGCGCCAGTTCGTGCATGGGTACACCACCGCGCCGCGCCCGAGAATGCTGCCCGGGTTCAGCACCGCGTTGCAGCCGACCTCGGCCCCGTCCCCCACCAAGGCCCCGAACTTGCGCAGGCCCGTGTCAAGCGGTTTGCCGTCGATCTCGACCGTCACGTTGCCCGGCACGACCTTGACGTTGGACAGCACCGTGCCGGCCCCCAGGTGCGCCCGGTGACCGAGAATCGAGTCGCCGACGTAATTGAAGTGCGGCACCTGGCAGCGGTTCAATAGCACCGCGTGCTTGAACTCGCACGAGTTGCCCAGCACACAATCGTCGCCCACGATCACGTGCTCGCGGAGGTAGGCGTTGTGGCGAATCTGGCAATTCCGCCCGATGATCGCCGGGCCTTTGATCATCACCCCGTCCTCGACCACCGTCCCCTCGCCAATGAATACGCGCTCGCCGATCCAGGCCGTGCCTTGGCAGCGGTTGCGCAGCGCCGGGCGGATCGTGGCTTCCAGGTAGTCCTCGAGCCGCTTCAATGCCTCCCAGGCAAACTCGCAGCCGTCGAACAGCGCCGCGTGCTCGGTTTGACTCAGGTCGAACAGGTCGCTCGGTTTGAACATGGCTTGGCCCACATCGTTGGCCGCTTTTACGCCGTTGACTGCGGGGCCGTCAACGCCGGATTGAGTCGCGCCAACGTCAGAATGGAGCCATTGTGACCCTGCAACATTCCCATCGGCACAATCGCATGCGCCATTATGGCATCCATTTGATGTTTGGCGATGCCTGGCAATTAAATCGTAAAGTGTTTCTCATAAATAGTTTGCGTTCTTATCTCCAGCCTGGATTCGCCTGGCATGTGGGAAGCTGGTAAGCAGGCAACATGAACGAAAGGATAATGACTATGAACTTAGTGAGACGTGAGCAAAATGAACTTTGGCCGCCGTTCGAACGTTTATCGACGTTGCAGGACGAGATTAACCGGCTGTTCGAATCTCCCCTGGCCGGTCTGAGCCGCGGATCGCGGTTCTTGACCGGATGGGTCCCAGCTCTGGACGTGCTCGAGGACAAAGACAATCTCATCGTCCGAGCCGAGCTGCCGGGGATGCAGAAGGAACAGATCGAGATTGCCTTGCAGGACGGCACCCTCTCGGTTTCCGGCGAGCGCAAGCTCGAAGCGAAGCAGGAGGCAACGGAAACCTACCGGTCGGAACGCTTCTACGGGCGTTTCCACCGGGCGGTGTCGCTGCCCAAGCCGGTCCAGGCCGACAAGGTGAAGGCCTCCTACAAGGATGGCATCCTCACGGTGACGCTGCCGAAGACCGAGGAGGCCAAGCCGAAACAGATAGAAGTGACCGCCAACTGAACCAGCCCGGTCCCGGTGGGCTCGCCGCCCACCGGGCGTGCAAAAGAAAGGACTGTAAAATGAACTCCACGATCAGGAACGAACGGCGCGAGACCCGAGCGAGCCAGCCGGCGACCGAGGAAGTGTTCCTCTCCCCGCAGGTCGATATCCGTGAAACCAAGGACAGCTACGTGATCGAGGCGGAGATGCCGGGCGTCAACGCCAATGGCCTGTCCGTGCTGCTCGAAGGCAATGAGCTGACGATTGTCGGCCGACGGCAAAGGGACAACGACGGCGCCGAGATCTATTACCGCGA
>JAGWYX010000682.1 GCA_018969165.1 Verrucomicrobiota bacterium | reverse complement strand
GGCAGTGTCCTAATTCCGGAGCGCGGCTCTGTGAGCCGCAGCACAGCGGCTTCAAAATCAAGCCGCCGCGAGTCACAGACTCGCGCTCCAACCGCAAATTCGGACACTGCCGTCCGCCTCGACAGCCGTTCTCATTTTGTGTGGCGCGGGCGTCTCGCCTGCGAGTTGGCGGGGCGTCCTCGCCTCGAATCAGGCCAAGAAAGGACGTGGCGCCGGTGTGCTTGCAACGGCGGCCGGCGCAACAGCGCCATAACGAGAATTGCTGCCGCCCCAAGCCGCTCGCCCCGGGCGCCGGAAAACTTGATGTCCCGCGGCGTCCGCAAGGAAAAACCACGCGTCAGGCCTGCGAAACAGGCATCAAACCAGGGCATCGCGGTCGCCGCTTTAGGCGTTGCCGCGCCGGGCAGGGGCGATAGGATGGATTCAACGCCTCACGTGACCGATACTGCCAACCACTCCATGAACCCGAACCGCCGTCAATTCCTCAAAACCGCCGGCCTGGGCGTCGGCACCCTCGGCTTCTTACGCCCCGTGACCTGGGCCGCTACGGAGGCCGCGCCGCAGTTCTCGAGGGAATCCTCGATGCACCTGGGCCTGGTCACTTACGAACTGGCCAAGGACTGGGACGTGCCGACCATCATTCGGAACTGCGCGGCCGCCCGGTTCAAGGGCGTCGAACTCCGGACCACCCACAAGCACGGCGTCGAAGTCACGCTCGACCCCGCCCAGCGCGCCGAGGTCCGAAAGCGTTTCGCCGATTCGCCAGTCCAACTGATGGGGCTCGGCAGCACATTCGATTATCACACCCCCGACCAGGCCAAACTCCGCCGCGACATCGAGGCGACCAAGCAGTACATCCTCCTGGCCCGGGCCGTCGGCGCCTCGGGAGTCAAGGTGCGCCCGAACGGCTTGCCCAAGGGCGTGCCGCCCGGGCAAACCCTCGAGCAGATCGGGCGATCGTTGCACGAAGTCGGCGAGTTCGGCGCCCAGCACGGCATCCAGATTCGCCTCGAAGTCCACGGCCCCGGCACTTCGCTGTTACCAAACATCCGGCGAATCCTCGACGTTGCCGATCATCCCAACGTCGGCGCGTGCTGGAACACCAACGCGACCGATCTGGCTGGCGACGGCTTCGATCACAACTTCGACCTGGTGAAGGACAAGATTTTCTCCGTTCACCTGCACGACCTGTTCGACGAGCATTATCCTTTCCGCCGGCTGTTTGTGCGGCTGAAGGAATCCGGTTTCCACGGCTTCACGTTGGCCGAGATTCCGCAAAGCACCGACCCGCTCCGCGTGATGCGTTATTTCCGTGCGTTGTGGCTGGCCTACCAGGACCTGATGTAGAATCCGCCAACCGTGAAACTTGCCGTCATGAGGTCAAGTTTTGGCGCGGTTCTGGCGACGCAATTCTCATCTTGGCCCGGAGCGCGGCTCTGTGAGCCGCCGCGCGCTCACCCTGCCGTTGGGATCGAAGACGGGACCAGGCCCCGTCCGCATCGCCGCTGCTGCGGGTCGCAGATCCGCGCTCCAAAATCAGAGTTGCCGGTGCTGGCGTCCCGTTCGCGGCCGCATTTTCCAAAGACAAATCTGTCCGCGGTCAGCGTCCCTCATTCAACGCATGGCGACAGCTCCTGATCTCGCGCGCCTGTATGACGACCACGCCCAGGCGCTATTCGCCTTCCTGCTCAACTTCACCCGCGCTGAGGCCGATACCCGCGACGTGTTGCAGGAGCTGTTCTTGAAACTTGCCTCCCGGCCCGCGCTGCTCGACGGCGTGCGGGACGAACGCGGCTTTCTCTTGCGCCTGGCCCATAACCTGGCCGTGGACCTGGTCCGCCGGCGCAGCGCGCGGGACCACGCGCACGACCGGCTGGCGGCGGAACCAGTGACGCTTTTCGCCGGCGCCGCCGATCCTGACGAGCAGGGCTTGCGCCGGTTGCTGGCCCAGGCCCTGGTCGAGCTGCCTCCGGCGCAGCGCGCGGTCGTGCATCTGAAGCTGTGGGAAGGCATGACCTTCGAGGAAATTGCGCTTCTGCTCGATCTGTCGCCCAACACGGCCGCCAGCCGCTATCGCTACGGCTTAGACAAATTGCGCCAGCGCCTGCGTCCCCTCTACGAAGAAATCAAATGAACCCGGACGATTTTGAACAATGGCTCGGCTGCCAGCCGTTCCGCGCGGCGCCGCCCGAGTGGCGGGCCCAAATCCTGACCGCCTGCAAGACTCCCGACTCCCATTCCACGCTTCACGTTGCCCACCGCACGTTTCATGTCTCTGTCTGGCGCCAATGGCTTTGGCCGTGCCCTCGGGCCTGGGCCGGCCTGGCCGCTATCTGGGCGCTCAGCCTCGCCCTGCAACTGGTCTCCAGGAGTCCCTCAGCCCAGATGGCAAAATCGTCGGCACCGGCGCAGGCCGAATCCGTCATGAGCTTCGCCGAACAGCGCCAATGGCTGGCGCAATTGCTCGACTCCCCCAACGCCGTGCCGGCGCTCGAGGCCGAGCCGCCCAAAGCCTTCACGCCTCGCCCGCACAGCGAGCGACGGCGTGATTCCGTCGCGGTGTAGCGGTGTTGATTCGGGCCGGCCCGGCTTCAGCAAGCCCGATCGGCCAGGAAGAAACACCAAACTGAGCATGAACACTCCAGCCGAGACCAATTCTAGCCCAAGCCGCATTCCGACCTTCCGGCGCCTGGTCGGTCTGGTGATCAACCGGCGGACGCTGTTCTTCGTGGCGCTGCTGGCCTCGCTCGTGGCCTTGTTTTACGCGGAGGAAAACTGGCGCGGGCACCGCGCCTGGCAGCGTTGCAAGTCCGAGCTGGAAGCCAAGGGCGAAGTGCTCGACTGGTCCGCCTACGTGCCAAAACGCGTGCCCGAGGCCGAGAACATGATGAGGGTGCCGTTGGTCGAGTCTCTCTTCGTTCGCTCGTCCCGAGTCGGCAAAGCTGATCCTTCGAATGAAGAGCTTGGACGATTGAAGTTCAAGATAGACGCAAGCCTGGCCACGAAAGAAGTGGGCGGCCGCCACGGCAGAGAGAATGTGACTCTGGCCGAGGTGATCGTGCTGCTCCCGGATTCGGGCCTAGTACATGCGCCGGACGGGACCATTCTCACGCTTTCGGACC
>JAGWYX010000008.1 GCA_018969165.1 Verrucomicrobiota bacterium | reverse complement strand
TCGAAGCGGATGTCCTGGATCACCTCCCCGTCCAGCTTGAGGTAAAGGGTCACATTATCGCCGCACAACGGGTTGTGACCCTGGGCGGTCCGGTTCGCCCCTGCGAGCTTGCCGAAATTGCGCGGGCTCCGGCTGTGGTCCAGGATGACCTGCTGGTAAAGTTCGTTGAGGTCGTCAAACATGTTCGGTGAGGCGCGGGTGCTGCTCCAGGCGCTCCCAGATCAATCCGTCCAGCTCCTGGCGCACCGGCTCGCAGCGGACCCGCTCGATGATCTCCCCCGCGAAGGCGTGGATCAACATCCGGCGGGCGGTTTCCCGACCGACCCCCCGCGCCCGGAGATAAAAAATCGCCTCGTCGTTCAACTGCCCAACGGTGGCGCCGTGGGTGCATTTGACGTCGTCGGCGTAAATCTCCAACTGCGGTTTGGTGTCGATGGTGGCGCTATCGGACAACAACAGGTTGCGATTGGTCTGCTTGGCGTCGGTCTTCTGGGCCTCGGGCCGTACCAGGATGCGCCCGTGAAAGACCCCGCGGGCGTGGTCGGCCAGGATGCCGTTGAAGTATTCATGGCTTGCGCAGTGCGGCTGGGCATGCTCGACGATCATGTGGTGGTCGGCCAGTTCCTCACCCCGGGCGAGATAGAGGCCGTTCAAGACGCACTCGACCCCTGGGGCCGCCAGCACGGCGTTGAGGTTGTAGCGCGAGAGCCGCGCCCCGAGGGCGAATGAGTGCGAGAGGACCTTGCACTCGCGGCCGAGGTGCGCGTGCAGGCGGGCGAGGTGGAAGGCCGTCGGGGATTCCTCCTGGAATTTGCAGTGCTCGAGCCGAGCCCCGGCTCCCGCCACCAGCTCCGTCACCGCGTTGGTGACATAGGCCGCCTGCGCGGCGCCCACGTAATGCTCGATTACCGTGAACCGGCTGCCGGGTTCGGCGACAATCAGATTGCGCGGGTGGATCGCCGCCCCGGGCTCACCCGCCGTGCAGAGGAACAACAGATGCACCGGCGTCTCGAGGGTCGTGTCGGCCGGCACAAAAACGAACGCCCCATCCTGAAAATACGCGCTGTTCAACGCGGCAAAGGCGTCGGTATCCCCCCGCACCTGCGCCGCCAGGTGGCGCTGGATGGTGCCATCGGCGGCGTTGAGCGCCGCGGCGAGGCTGCCCAGGCGGACGCCGGTTGGCGGCGTGCCGAGGGAGGAAAGCCGCGGCGCAAAATGGCCATTGAGAAACACGAGCCGGGCCGCCGCCTGGCGCGCGAAGGCGAACCGCTCGAGGGCCGCCGCCGCCCCACCGTCGTCCACGGCCTCGAGCAGCGGACGGAACGGGAGCTTGGCGAGCGGGGCGACGTTGGTGAAGCGCCAGTCTTCCTGCTGGGGAGTGGGGAAGCCGTGCTCGGCGAAGCGGGCCAGGGCGGCGCGGCGCAGGGCCAGTAGCCAGGGCGGGCCGGCCAGGCGCGGGTCCTGTTCGAGGCGCGCGAAGCCCGCCACGAACGGGTCGGCTTTCCGGGTGCCGGGTTTGGTCAAGGTCTGCAGCATGGGGTGGGCAATCCGGTGGGAGGCGGGCTCAAGCCGGCACGGCCTCTTCCCGCAGAATCCAGTCGTAGCCCTTGGCCTCCAGCTCGAGGGCCAGTTGCTTATCCCCCGACCGCACGATCCGCCCGTGGCACAGGACATGCACGAAATCCGGCACGATGTAATTCAGCAGCCGCTGGTAATGCGTGATCACCAGTTGCGCGTTGTCCGGCCGCTTCAGCCAATTGACGCCCGACGACACGATCTTCAAGGCGTCGATGTCCAGGCCCGAGTCGGTTTCGTCCAGGATCGCCAGCCGGGGTTCCAGCACGGCCATCTGGACGATCTCGTTGCGTTTCTTTTCGCCGCCGGAGAAGCCTTCATTGACCGGCCGCTTGAGAAAGTCTTCGCTCAACTCCAGCAATTTCATCTTCTCTTTGACCAGGGTAAGGAACTCCATGGCGTCCAGCTCGGGCAACCCGCGGTGTTTGCGGACCTCGTTGAGCGCGGCCTTCAGGAAGTAGGTGCTGTTGACGCCGGGGATTTCCACCGGATACTGGAAGGCGAGGAACACCCCTTCGCGGGCGCGCTCCTCGGGGTCCAGCTCCAGCAGGTTGCGTCCCAGGTAGCGGACCTCCCCCGCGGTCACGGTGTAGCCTTGGCGGCCGGCCAGGATTTGGGCCAGGGTGCTTTTGCCGCTGCCGTTGGGTCCCATGATGGCGTGCACCTCGCCCGGTTTGATCGCCAAGTCAACCCCCTTGAGGATCGATTTGCCGTCAACGCCCGCGTGCAGATTGCGAATTTCCAACATAATCACGGTTTGCTTGGTTGTTTCCAGCGGCCCAGTCTGGTCGGAACCCGCCGACGCTGTCAAATCCCGCGTCGGTGGTGGGCGCTGGGCCGGGCGCCCGGTTTGGGTCTCAACCCACGCTCCCCTCGAGGCTGACCCCGAGCAGCTTTTGGGCCTCGACGGCGAATTCCATGGGCAGCTCGCGAAAGACCTCCTTGCAGAAGCCGTTGACGATCAGGTTGACGGCGTCCTGGGTGGAAATCCCGCGCTGGTTGCAGTAGAAAATCTGGTCCTCGCCGATCTTCGAGGTGCTGGCCTCGTGCTCGACGCTCGAGGAGGTGTTCTTCACCTCGATGTAGGGAAAGGTGTGGGCGCCGCATTGGCTGCCGATCAATAGCGAGTCGCACTGGGAGAAGTTCCGCGCGCTGGCCGCCCCCTTCTGAATCTTCACCAGGCCGCGATAGCTGTTTTGACCGTGCCCGGCCGAGATGCCTTTGGACACGATGGTGCTGCGGGTGTGCTTGCCGAGGTGGACCATCTTGGTGCCGGTGTCGGCCTGCTGATAATGGTTGGTCAGGGCCACCGAGTAAAACTCGCCCACCGCGTGGTCGCCCTGGAGGATGACGCTGGGGTACTTCCAGGTGATGGCCGAACCGGTCTCGACCTGGGTCCAGGAGATCTTCGAATTGCGCCCCTTGCACAGCCCGCGCTTGGTCACGAAATTGTAAATCCCGCCGCGGCCCAGCTCGTCGCCCGGATACCAGTTCTGCACGGTCGAGTATTTGATCTCGGCCCCGTCGAGCGCGACCAGCTCGACCACCGCGGCGTGGAGCTGGTTCTTGTCGCGCATCGGGGCCGTGCACCCCTCGAGGTAGCTGACGTAGGCGCCTTCCTCGGCCACGATCAAGGTCCGCTCGAACTGGCCGGTGTCCGCGGCGTTGATCCGGAAGTAGGTCGAGAGTTCCATCGGGCAGCGCACGCCCTTGGGGATGTAGCAAAACGAGCCGTCGCTGAACACCGCCGAGTTCAGCGAGGCGTAAAAATTGTCCGTGTAGGGCACGACCGAGCCCAGGTACTTCTGCACCAGGTCCGGATGCGCCTGCACCGCCTCGGTGAAGCTGCAAAAGATGATGCCTTTGGCCGCCAGTTTCTCCTTGAAGGTGGTTCCAACCGAGACGCTGTCAAACACGGCGTCCACCGCCACGCCGGCCAGGCGCTCGCGTTCCTTGAGCGGGATGCCGAGTTTTTCGTAGGTCTCCAGCAGCTTGGGATCGACTTCCTCGAGGCTCTTGGGCCCCTCGCCCTTCTTCCGCGGCGCCGAGTAGTAGATGATCTGCTGGTAATCAATCGGCGGATAATGCACCTTCGGCCACGTGGGCGGCGACAGCGTCAGCCAATGCCGGTAAGCCCTCAGCCGCCACTCGAGCAGGAACTCCGGTTCGTTTTTCTTGCGCGAGATCAGCCGAATCATGTCCTCGTTGAGGCCCGGCGGGGCCGCATCGGCCTCGATATCGGTCACAAACCCCCATTTGTATTCCGATTTGACGAACTGGGCGATGGTTTCAGTGTTCGTTTCCATAAAACTCAGCGGTCCGGCGCGCGGGGCGGCCGGCTGGTCCGGTCGGCGCAGCGGGGGCAGGCGCCGCGGACCGAGACGTGGAAGCGCGCGGGGCGGAAGCCGGGGGGCAGATGGAAGCCCGAGGCCCGGCCGTCGGCCTTCAGATCGATGTCGAACACCTGGCCGCACGCCTCGCAATAGAAGTGGAGGTGCTCCTGCATGTTCGGGCAATACCGGGTGGCGGCACGTTCGAGGTTGACCTCGCGGACCAACCCGCACTTGACGAGGGTATCCAAGCAGTTGTAAACGGTGGCCATGGAAATCTCGGGCATGGCTCGCTTGGCTCGAAGGAAGACCTGCTCGGCCGTCGGGTGATCCCGCTTGGCCAGCAGCACGGCATAGACATGCTGGCGCTGCGGGGTGAAGCGATAGCCCGTCTGGGCGAGACACCGGGTAAGGCGCTCGCCCGGCAACCGGGTGGGCGGAGAAGGCCGCATGCGGGCAATGTAACGCGGCCGGGGGCCCTGTCAATATTTGGAATAATTCTAAGTCGCATCATGAACCTCCTGTTCCTGCGCCACGCCGACGCCGTCGCGGGCCGCGACGACGCCCGCCGCCCGCTCTCGACCGCCGGGAAGCGGGACGCCCGCCGGCTCGCCCGGTTCCTCCAGCGCGCCGGCATCCGCTTCGACGCCGCCTACAGCAGCCCGCTGGTCCGCGCTCGCCAGACCGCCGAGATCGTCCTGGCGATCACTCAGGCCCCGCGGAAGCCGAAACTCAGCCTGGCCGACGCCCTGCTCAACGAGGCCACCGACTTTGCCGGCTGGTTGGAGTCCTTGCCCGAAGCTCAAACGGTCCTCCTGGTCGGCCACGCGCCGTCCTTGGGGGAGCGGGTGTGCGGCCTGCTTGGCGTCGCCGACGCCAGCCGCCTCAAGCTGGCCAAAGGCGGGTTGGCCTGCCTGGAGACCGACGACCGGCGTGGCGCGCGCTTGAAGTTCCTGGTCTCGCCAAAGGTGCTTTGAGCAGGCGGTCAGGCTCGGCGGGCGCCGGGGTTGGCCGCCACCACCTTTAAACGGGAACTTGACCGGAGTCCCACGGGGTCCATGATGCGTTGAACCTGGCAACGTATGGCTCACGAGACGCTCGAACAGATCGAGACGAGGATTCGGCAGGCCGGCGGGCTGGCGCCGGACCGAAAGGCCGAGTTGCTGCGCCTGTTGTCGCGGTTGAGGGCCGAGATCGAGCCCCTCTCCCGGACCGACGCCGATCAGGCGCGGAGCATCGCCGCGTTCACCGAGATTTCGACTCACGAGGCGACGCGGGTCGAGCAGCGGCCGCGGCAATTGAGCCTGTCGTTGGCCGGCCTGGCTTCCTCGGTCGAGGGATTCGAGCAATCGCACCCGCGGCTGGTGCAGGTCGTCAACACCATCAGCACCATGCTTGCCAACAGCGGGGTGTGAACCCGGCGAACGGCGATTGGTTCAGAGACCCGCGCCGTCACGCGTCCGGTTCATTTGGCATGCGCGGATTGGCGCTGGTGCTCCAGAAACCAATCGTAGAGCGCCGGGTGGTTATACGTCTCGGTCCAGGAATCGTGCTGCGCCTCGGGGTAAACCGTCAACTTCGCCTCGTTGCCGATCTGGTGGAGGGCCTCCACCATGCGTTTGGATTCGGCCGGATTGACCACCGGGTCCTTGCCGCCGTGGAACGCCCAAACCGGTAGCGTTTTCAGCGCCCGGACCTTGTCGGCATCCGGGAGCAGCACCTTGAGGGTGTCGCCCCCGCCGCAGATCGGGGCGATGGCGGCAAAGCGTTCGGGATGCTCCAGCCCGAGGCTCCAGGTGGCGTAACCGCCCATGCTCAATCCGGTCAGATAAATCCGGCTGACGTCAACCCGGTAGCGGCTGACGACATCGTCCAGCAGGGTCCACAGCGTGTCGTTCGACCAGGTCTGACCCTCCGGACACTGGGGTGAAACCACGATGAACGGAAAGTCGGGTTTGTCTTTGACGATCTTGGGCGGGCCATGCTTGGCCACCCACCAGACGTTGGTGCCACGCTCGCCCGCGCCGTGCAGAAAGAAGATGAGCGGCCAGCGCCGCGGGCCGCGCGCCCGGTAATCCCGCGGCAAGAACAGCAGGTAGCGGACACCGACCTTCTGCCGGCTGATGCGGCCGTTGAACGTCTGCGGTCTTTCGTTGCCGGAGGCCATCGGTTCCTGACTCAAGACTCTGCTGGACGCCAGCAGCAGTCCGCCGACGGCCACCAGCGCCAGCGCGCTGCGTCTTTGCATTGCGGGATTCCTTTCATCGAGGGTTGATCCGCGGCGAAGGGCGCTCCGGGTCGAGGCCGGCCGGGCGAACCGGCGCGCGGGTTACATCAGTTTCCATTTTGGCAAGTCCTGCGAGTCCACCAGCCCCACCGGCTCGTGTCGGGCGTTCACCACGATCAAATCATCGATATTCCGCTCATTGAAAATCTTTAGCGCCTCGACGGCCAAGGCGTCTTCGCGCACGGCCACGGGGCGTCGCGTCATGACCCGTGCCAGGGGTTGCCCCAGGACCTGGTCATCCGCGGCGACCTGCCGCCGGAAATCGCCATCGGTGAAGACGCCCGCCAGCTTGCCGTGTCGATCCACCACGCTGACGCTGCCGGAGCGGGCCCGGGTCATGACCAGCAGCGCCTCCTTAACAGTCAGGGTCTGGGGTGCCACGGCGTTGCGGTCGCCCGCGCGCATGACCTCCCGGACGCGCAGCAGCAGGGCGCGGCCGATCGTGCCGCCGGGATGGTAGCGGGCGAAGTCGGCGCGCTTGAAGCCGCGCGCATGCAGCACGGCCATGGCCAGGGCATCGCCGGTGACGAGCATGGCGGTGGTGCTGGCGGTGGGGGCCAGGTTGAACGGGCAGGCCTCCTTCGGCACCCGGACGTTGAGGACCACATCGCTGTGACGGGCCAGGGTCGAGCGCGGCCCGCCCGTCACCGCGATCAGCCTCACCGAGAACCGTTTCAAGGCCGGGAGCAGATTCAACATCTCCTCGGTCTCACCGGAGTAGCTCAGGGCCAGAACCACGTCACCGTCGTTGACGATGCCCAGATCGCCATGCAAGGCATCCACGCTGTCAAGGACCACGCTGGTCGAGCCGGTGCTCGTCAGGGTGGCGGCAATCTTTTGCCCGACATGGCCGGATTTGCCGACGCCGACGACGACAATTTTGCCTCGCTGCCGGAGCGATTCAACCACCGCCGCGACGGCGCGGTCGAACGACGCGTCCAACTGGCCGCGCACGCATTCGAGCGCCGCCAGTTCGATGTCGAACACTTCCCGTGCCCGGTCGAGGTGGCTCATGGCGGCAAAGGCTGCCAGCGTGCTCGGCGAGTTGCAACCCCGAAGGCAAAGCACGGACCGGCGGAGTGCGGACGCGCTCATCCCGGAGGCGCGGAGGGACGGGACTTCAGCGGGAACCATCACGGAGGCACGGAAGCGCGGAGAGACAGGACTTCAGCGGGAACCATCACGGAGGCACGGAGGCGCGGAGGGACGGGACTTCAGCGGGAACCATCGCGGAGGCACGGAGGCGAGGAGGGACGGGACTTCAGCGGGAACCATCGCGGAGGCACGGAAGCGCGCAAGATCGGGGGTCGGATCCAGTCCGGACCGGTCTCACATCAGAATTCGTGTTTCCGCTCTTCCGCGTTTCCGTGATCGGTCTTGGTTCTTCAGCGATCTATCGGTCCAGGACTTTCCGCGCTTCGGCTTCCGGATCCTGGACCGAGCGGTGGAGCAGGGTGTAGGTGCTGGTTTGTCGGCAGGACTCCCCGAACCGCAAGGTGTGCAATGGACCCACCATCTCCAATTCCACGTAAGCCGCCCCACCGCCGTTGGTGTAGATCTCGGCGCTGCAGCCGCGGTCGGGGTACTCGCCGCCGCGCGCGCGCTTGGTGTCGATGCGCAGCATCGAGCGGTCGCCGACCCAGAGCAGGGTCGTGGCATCCGACCCGATCTTGTGGCTGCGGCGCGGGTCGCGTGTCAGGGAGATCAAGCCGTTATCGACTTTCAGGCTGGGGGGCGGTTCTGCCGACTGGGGGTCGTAGCCGGCGCGGAACCGGCTTGGCTCCGGCACCGGGAGGTAGGCGCCCACGGGGTCCTTGAGTTGCGTGATCGTCCAGATCGACACGCGGCTGGCCAACCCGGCGACCTTTTCATAGGTGGTCGTAATGGTCAGGACCGGCTTCTTCGGATGCAGCTCGATGCGCCGGTGGGTGCGAATCCCGTAGAACGGGTCCACGGGCGACACCAGCGTGACCACCCCGAATTTGACCGTGGCCTGGACGGGCATCGAGTCGAACGCCGGCGGTGGCGGCCAGGCGCGCCCGGTCAGACGCGGCCATTCCGCCTGCGGCGCCGGCCAGGTCTTGTCGCCGCCGAAATTGCCCCACTCGGTCGCCCGTGGATTGGGCGGCCGGCCGTCGAGGTCGCGATTTTCCCAGAGCGGCCCTGCCTGCCCGAGGAATCGGAACTGCATGACGCGCCCGATTGCCGGGACAATCACCACCTCCGCCTGGGCGTTGCGGAGCACGATCGCGTCAGGCCACCCGTGATACGGGGCGCGGGTCACGGTGACCTGCGCGGGTTCGGGAGCGGCGGGGCGTTTGGGCTTAGCGGCCCGGTGATCCGCGGCGCTCACCAGGCCCGCGAAGGCGACCGAGCCGAGGGCAAGCCATCGGAGAGGTTGGCACATACTTAGGACAGCGAGGCTAACCGTCGAGCCGGGCGATGACAAGGTGGGATTATGGTCGGGTTTTAGATTTTGGATTTTAGACTTTTGATTGAACACACCGCCGGCGTGCCAGGGAGCCGTTCCAGGCGCACCCGCGCCCACGTTCCGAAATCTGCAATCCAAATTCCAAAATCTGAAATCTCCTTCCGCTCATTCCAGTCCGCTGGCCCGCTTGGCCCGCTGCAACACGCCGCGCGCCTGGGCCCGGGCCCGGGCCGCGCCTTCCTGCAGGATCTGGTGCACGTAATCCAGGTCGGCCGCCAACTCGGCCCGTTTCCGCCGCGCCGCCGCGAAATGCTCCCAGTAATGCTCGAACAAGGCCTTCTTCAAATCGCCATAGCCGAGTCCGCCGGCGCGCAGGCGAGCTTCGAACTCCTGCGCCACCCCGGCCGGCGCCACCAATTTCATGAGTTGAATGGCGAGGTTCCTGTCCGCATCCGGTTTCGGCTCGGCCGGGGTGCGGCTGTCCATGACCAAGCCCATGATCTTCTTGCGCGTGGCTTTCTCCTCGCCGAAGATTTCGATGGTGTTGCCGTAGCTCTTGCTCATTTTCTGGCCGTCGGTGCCGGGCACGACAGCCACCTCCTCGCGGATCCGCGGCTCGGGGATCACGAAGACCTCGCCATACTGCTGGTTGAACTTGATGGCGATGTCGCGGGTGACTTCGACGTGCTGTTTCTGATCGCGGCCCACCGGCACCAGGTTCGAGTCATAGATCAAAATGTCCGCGGCCATCAATACCGGGTAAGCGAACAATCCGTGGTTCGGGGACAACCCGCGGGCGAGCTTGTCCTTGTAGCTGTGGCAGCGTTCGAGCAGGCCCATCGGGGTGACCGACGTCAGCAGCCAACTTAACTCGGTGACCTCCGGCACATCGGATTGGCGGAAGAACACGGTCTTCTTCGGATCCAGTCCGCACGCCAAAAAGTCCAGCGCCACGTCGAGCGTGTTCTGCCGGCGCTGCGCGGCATCGAACACCGAGGTCATCGAGTGGTAGTTGGCGATGAAGTAATAGGCCTCGCCCTGGTCCTGCAGCTCGAGGGCCGGTTTCATCATCCCGAAGTAATTGCCGAGATGCAGCGCGCCGGAGGGCTGGATGCCCGATAAAATTCGCATGCCCACAGACTAAGCCGGGAGCCGAACCGCGGCAAAGCATGAAAACGGGCGGCAGTGTCCGGATTTGTGGTTGGAGGGCGAGTCTGTGACTCGCAGCAGCCTGATTTTGAAGCTGCTGTGCTGCCGCTCATAGCGCCGCGCTCCGACATTGCGACGCTGCCAACGGGCGCCCGGACTTGACTTGGCCACCCCAAGCTCCACAATGTCAGCCAGGCACGCCTCAGACTACATGTCATCCCTGACGCCAGATTCCTTGAACCCGAGAACTCTTTGCGGCCAGATCAGGTTTTGGTCCCCCGCCTCTTTGCTCCGTTTTGGGTTTCAAGGAATCGCTGCTTGTTCGGTGAGTCTCGCCTTCTCGGTGTCCGCGGCGGGCGCCTCCTACGACGTCGTCATCCGTCACGGCACGATCTACGACGGCAGCGGGCAGGGCCCGATCGTGGCCGATCTGGCGATCCGGGGCGACCGCATCGCCGCGCTCGGCAACCTGCCGGGGGCGCGCGGGCGGACGGAGATCGACGCCACCGGTTTGGCGGTGGCGCCGGGGTTCATCAACATGCTGAGTTGGGCGACGGAGTCGTTGATCGCCGACGGCCGTTCGCAAAGCGACCTCCGCCAAGGCGTGACGCTGGAGGTCATGGGCGAAGGCGAGTCGATGGGGCCGTTGAACCCCGCGATGAAGCGGAACCTGGTCGAGGCCCAGGGTGACATCCACTACGCGGTGGAATGGACCACCCTGGGCGAGTATCTCGAGTACTTGGCGCGCCGCGGCATTTCGTGCAACGTGGCGTCGTTCGTCGGCGCCACGACGGTCCGCATCCACGAGCTGGGCTACGCGGACCGCGCGCCCACCGCCCCGGAACTTCGCCGGATGCAGGCCCTGGTGGCCCAGGCGATGGAGGAAGGCGCGCTCGGCGTCGGCTCGGCGCTGATCTACGCGCCGGGGTTTTACGCCCGGACGGATGAGCTGGTGGCGCTCGCCAAAGTGGCAGCCCGGCACGGCGGGGTGTACATTTCACACCTTCGCAGCGAGGGCAACCAGTTGCTCGCAGCGGCCGATGAATGCATCACCATCGCGCGCGCCGCCCGTATCCCGGCCGAGATTTACCACCTCAAAGCCGCCGGCCAGGCCAACTGGCCTAAACTGGAACCGCTGATCCGCAAGCTCGAGCAGGCGCGCGCCGCGGGTCTGCGGCTCACGGCCGACATGTACACCTACACCGCCGGTGAGACTGGCTTGGACGCCGCGATGCCACCGTGGGTGCAGGAGGGCGGCTATCAAGCCTGGGCCACGCGCTTGCGAGACCCGGCCACGCGCCAGCGGGTCCGCCGCGAGATGCTCACCCCCACCGACAACTGGGAAAGCCTCTACCTGGCCGCCGGTTCGCCGGACCGGGTCCTGCTGGTGGGGTTCAAGAACGAGCAGCTCAAGCCGCTGACCGGCAAAACGCTGGCGCAGGTGGCGGCGATGCGCGGCAAATCACCCGAGGACACGGCGATGGACCTGGTGATCGAGGACGGCAGCCGAGTGTCGGTGGTCTATTTCCTGGCGTCGGAGGAGAACCTGCGCAAAGAGATCGCGCTGCCCTGGGTGAGTTTCGGGTCGGACGAAGGTTCGCTGGCCCCGGAGGGGGTCTTCCTTAAATCCAGTTGTCATCCCCGCGCCTATGGCAACGTCGCCCGGCTGCTCGGCCACTACGTGCGCGACGAGCAGATCATCCCGCTGCCGGAAGCCATCCGCCGCCTCAGCTCGCTCCCGGCCACCAACCTGCGCTTGGACCGGCGCGGGGCGCTTAAACCGGGATATTTCGCCGACGTCGTGATCTTCGACCCGGCCCGCATCCAGGACCATGCCACCTACGACCGACCGCAGCAGTACGCGACCGGCGTGCGGGACGTATTCGTCAACGGGGTCCAGGTGCTCAAGGACGGCGCGCACACCGGCGCCACTCCGGGGCGCGTGGTGCGCGGTCCGGGATGGAGCGGCCACGCCCGCTGAGGCCGCGTCAATCCGGATACCCGTTCGGATGCGCCTGGTGCCAGCGCCACGCCGAGCCCACGATCTGCTCGAGCTTGGGATAACGCGGTTTCCACCCCAGCTCGCGCATCGCCTTCTCCGCGGACGCGACCAATCGCGGCGGGTCGCCGGGACGACGCGGCTTTTCCAGCGCGACGATGTTGCGCCCGCTCACCCGCTGGCAGCTTTGAATGACCTCGCGCACCGAGTAACCGTCGCCGTTGCCGAGATTGTAAAAGCCCTGCCGGCCCGGGGCCAGCGCCAGCAGATGCGCCTGCGCCAGGTCCACGATGTGGATGTAATCGCGAATGCAAGTGCCGTCCGGGGTGGGATAATCGGTGCCGTAAATCTCGCAATGCGGGGCCTGGCCCAGCGCCACCTTGAGGACATTCGGGATCAGGTGGGTCTCGAGACGGTGGTGTTCTCCGAACCGCTCGCCGGCGCCCGCGGCGTTGAAATATCGCAGCGCAACGAACTCCAGGCCGTGAATCCGTTGATACCACTCCAGCATGCGCTCGAACATCAGCTTCGAGGCCCCGTAGGGATTGATGGGCCGCTGCGGCAGATCCTCGGTCATCGGCACGCGCTCCGGCGGACCGTAGGTCGCGCAGGTCGAGCTGAAAATGAACTTCCGCACGCCGGTCTCCACCGCCGCGTCGAGCAAATTCAGCCCGCCCCCCACGTTGTTCCGAAAGTATTTCCCCGGATTCGTCATCGACTCGCCGACCAGCGCGTGCGCGGCGAAGTGAATGACCGCCTCGGCCCGCGACCCTTCGAGCGCCTCCCCCAGCCGCCGGCGGTCGCTCAGGCAACCCTCCACCAAGGTCGCGCGCGGATCCACCGCGGAACGATGGCCCTCGCTCAAATTGTCATAAACGGTCACCCTGTGGCCCGCCTCGACCAGTTCCTCCACGCAGACCGAACCGATGTAACCGGCGCCGCCGGTGACGAAGACGTTCATGGCGCGAAGCTTAATGGGAAGCCGCGAGTGCGCAAGGGGGATCGCGGCGGCTCAGGCTCGGGGCGGAGCGGCTCTGTGAGCCGCCGCACGCTCACCCTGCCGTTAGGATTGAAGCCGGTACCAAGCCCCGTCCGCCTCGCCGCCGCTGCGAGTTGCAGACCCGCGCCCCAAAATGAGATTGGCTGTTTCTGGCGTCGCTTTCGCTGCCTGCCTGTTCCGCCTCATGGACTCTATAAGCGGGGCGCGCTCGAAATAGCAGTTGAGAACCGGGGTTTCTCGGCTAGAGTCCTTGAACCGTGAAACAGGCTGTCATCAAATCAAGTTTCGCCGTCCGCTTCCCGGCCAATGTCTTCGCGCTGGAGGACGGGCCGGCTTATTGACCGATGAATGCGATTCCGCATCTCCCGGCCCTGCGCCGCGGCCGGCCCTACACAAGCCTGGACCAGGTCATCGTCCGCGATTCTCGCACCGGCACCCCGCTCGCGACGGTCAGCCAGGTCAATGCCGGCATCCTCCGCAAGGACCTGGCCCGGCTGGCCGAGTCGCGCGCCGCGCTGAAGCGACTGACGACGCCGCAGCGAATCGACCTGTGCGCCGCGGCTGGCGAGCGATTCCTCCACGACGCATTGCCGCTCGGCGACCAGGGCCAGCGGCAATCCCCGCAGCAATACCTCGAGTCCCTCTCCGCCACCAGCGGCATGCCGCACGCCCTGCTGCGCCGCAACATGACCAAAATCCATCACGCGCTGACCCACATGGAATCCGTGCTCAACGGCCTGACGCGCGGATTGGACCCGCGGATCCTCGATCGCGGTTTCGGCGAGCAAAACGGGGCGCGCGTCAGTTTCTATCCCGTCACGTCCGCCCTGGGCCTGGTCATGCCCAGCAACTCGCCCGCGGTCAACTCGCTTTGGCTCCCCGCCCTCGCCCTCGGGATTCCGGTCATCCTCAAACCCGGCCGTGAAGAACCCTGGACGCCCTACCGCCTCATCCAGGCCGGCATCGCCGCGGGGTTTCCCGCCGAGGCGTTCGGCTTTTATCCGACCGATCACGAAGGCGCCCGCGAAATCCTGCAATTGTGCGGCCGTGCCCTGTTGTTCGGCGACCGCGGGATCACCGAGCGCTACGCCCACAACCCGGCCATCCAGATTCACGGGCCCGGCTTGAGCAAAATCCTGATTGGCGAGGACCAGATCGAGCGTTGGCCCGAGTTCGTGGACGTGATGGTCGCCTCGATTTCGGACAATGGCGGGCGCAGTTGCATCAATGCCTCGGCGGTCCTGGTGCCAAAATACGGCGCCGCGGTGGCCGAGGCGCTCGCCCAGCGGCTCGGCCCCGTCGAACCACGCCCGGCGACCGATGAGCAGGCGCGGCTCTCCGCGTTCGCCAATCCGAAGATGGCCGAGGCGATCGACGGCGCCATCGAGGAAGGTCTCCAAACACCAGGCGCAATCGACGTGACGGCGAAGTATCGCGGCGGCCCGCGCAAGGTCCAATTCCAAGGCGGCGTTTACCTGCGGCCGACGATCGTGCGGTGCGATGCGTTTGCGCATCCGTTGGCCAACCGCGAATTTCTTTTTCCCTACGCGAGTGTTGTGGAAATGCCGCAAGCGGAAATGCTCACCACGATTGGTCCAACCCTGGCGCTGACCGCAATTACGCAGGACGCGGCGTTCACCGCGCAACTCCTGGAGTGCCCGCGGGTGGAACGGCTCAACCTGGGACCGATCTCGACGATGCAGGTCTCCTGGGACCAACCGCATGAGGGGAACATGTTCGAGTTCCTCTACCGCCGCCGTTCGCTCGAGCAAAAATCTTGAAACCGGATTGAACGTTTGCCCGTCCTATTCGTCAGTTATTCAGTCCGAAGCATCGATTTAGCCCCCGCATGCCGCCCACAGAAACGCTACCCCAGTTCTCGTTGCTGGCGCCGTTCGACCACCGGCCCCGGACGCGCCTGGTCTTTGGCCCCGGCAGTGTCGAGCGCGTCGGCGAACTCGCCCGCGAACTGGCGGCGAAAAGAATCCTGCTGGTAACCGACGCCGGGATTGTCGCCGCCGGCCACGCCGAACGCGTGCGCCGATTGCTCGAAACGGCCGGGCGGACGGTCGCCCTTTTCGACCAGGCGGCTGAGAACCCCACGACGCGCTGCGTCGAGGAGTGCGTGGCCGTCGCCAAGACCGCGGGCATCGATAGTTTTGTCGCCCTGGGCGGCGGCAGCAGCATGGACACCGCGAAAGGCGCCAATTTCTTGCTGACCAACGGCGGGCGCATCCAGGATTACTGGGGGCTTGGCAAGGCGCGCCAGCCGATGCTGCCGCTGATCGCCATTCCGACCACCGCCGGCACCGGCAGCGAGTGTCAGTCCGTCGCCCTGATCGCCGACGAGCAAACGCATCAAAAAATGGCCTGCGGCGATCCAAAGGCCGCCGCCAGAATCGCCGTCCTCGATCCCGCCCTGACCGTGTCGCAGCCGGCGCGCGTCGCCGCCTGCACCGGCATCGACGCCATCGCGCACGCCGTCGAGACCGCGGTCACCACGAAACGGAATCCGCTGTCGCTGATGTATTCGCACGAGGCCTTCAAGTTGTGCGTCACCAATCTGCCGCGGGTGCTCGAAAATCCCGCCGACCTCCAGGCGCGCGGCCGGATGCTGCTGGGTGCGGCCTTTGCCGGCATGGCGATCGAAAACAGCATGCTCGGCGCCGCCCATTCCGCCGCCAATCCGCTCACCGCGCACTACGGCATCGTGCACGGCGAGGCCGTCGGGATGATGCTCCCCCACGTGGTCCGTCTTAACGGGAAGGACCCCGCCGCCTTGCAGGCCTACGCCGAGCTGGCCTCCGCCCCCGAAATCGCCTGCGTGAGCGAAGGGCTCGAATGCGCGCTCGAGGCCTTGGTCGAACGGTTGGAATCGCTCCTCAACGCCGCCGGGATGCCGCGCTCGCTCGAGGATTGCGGCGTCAAAAGGGCCATGATCCCGTCGATGGCCGCCGAAGCCGCCCGACAATGGACCGCCTCGTTCAACCCGCGCCGGACCAGCGTCGAAGTGTTCCGCGAGCTTTACGAGAACGCCTGCGAACCGCGCGGCGACGGCCGATAAGGTCCGGGATTTCGGCCTTTGGACCTTGGACTTTGGACTCTTCCTGGACTCCTTCCCTTACTTCTGTTCCCGCGGCGGCGTCGGGAGTTTGTCCTTCGGCGACAGTGTGAGCGTCGTGTTGGCGCGCCAGGGGATTTCCTTCTTGTTCACCGTGAGCGCCCGCGGGAGCAATTGGATTTCGTGGCCGAACAGGTCAAACGTCACGTTGCCCGGCTGATACATTAAATCGTCGAAAATCACCTTGCCGAACGGGACCGGTTTACGCGGGATGTTCAACGCCACGTCGGTCGCCATCTGCCGCTCGGCGACCTTCTCTCCCGAAAAAATCATTTTCACATTGGTCACGCCGACTTTGGGTTCGTTGATGACGATGGCGGGCGTGCCGGCGGCATCCGACTCGAACGTGACCTGCCAGGGTCCATAGCGGGTCCGCAGGAAAGCATCGCAACTGAAGAAGCTCACGTAGGCGAACACCGCGATGACGAAGGCGCTCAAAAAGAGCTTGAGCATGCCTTCTGATCGGGGTGGCGGATCCGATTGCATCCACCCCAGGCTTGGGGA
>JAGWYX010000681.1 GCA_018969165.1 Verrucomicrobiota bacterium | reverse complement strand
GGTCCTGTGTATCGGCGCCGGCGGGCTGGGCTCGCCGATTGCCCTCTACCTGGCCGCCGCTGGCATCGGCCGCATCGGCCTGGTCGATTTCGATGCCGTGGACTATTCCAATCTGCAGCGCCAGATCATTCACGGGACTTCGGATGTGGGGCGCCCGAAGACCGAGTCGGCCCGCGACACCCTCAAACGCGTCAATCCCAACGTCGAGGTCGTCCTGCACAACACCCGGCTCACCAGCGAAAACGCCCTGGACCTGTTCCACCCCTATGACATTGTGGTGGACGGCACGGATAACTTCCCCACACGTTACCTGACCAACGACGCGTGCGTGCTGCTGCGCAAGCCGAACATCTACGGCTCGATCTTCCGGTTCGAGGGCCAGGCCAGCGTATTCGCCCCCCATTTGGGCGGACCCTGTTACCGGTGCTTGTATCCGGAGCCCCCCCCACCGGGCATGGTCCCCAGTTGCGCCGAAGGCGGCGTCTTGGGCGTCCTGCCCGGCATCATCGGTTGCATCCAGGCCACCGAAATCCTCAAGCTGGCCCTGGGCAAGGGCAGCTCCCTCATCGGCCGCCTGCTCCTGTTCAACGCCCTGGACATGAAATTCCGCGAACTCAAGCTGCGCCGCGATCCCCAGTGCCCGCTCTGCGGCGAGCACCCGACCCTGACGCGCCTCATCGATTATGAGCAGTTCTGCGGCATCCAGACCGAACCGGCCACACCGGCGGTCCACCCTGACGAGGTCACCGTCCAGGACATGAAACGGGCCTTGGATGACCCGACCTTGGGTATCCGCGTGCTGGATGTCCGCGAGCCCGATGAATTCCAAATCGCCCACATCGAGGGCGTGCCGCAGATACCGTTAAGCGGGTTGGCGCAGCGCTTCACCGAGCTGGACCCCAATCAGTCGTACTACCTGCACTGCAAGAGCGGCGTGCGCTCGCTGAAAGCGCTGAAGTTCCTCCGCGAGCACGGCTTCAAGCACGTCAAGAGCGTCAAGGGCGGTATCGCCGCCTGGGCGGACGAAATCGATCCCAACGTGGCGAAGTACTAGCGAGGCGCGCCCCTCATCGAGTCCTTGTGGGGAAAAACATTGACGGCAATGCGCCGGCGCGGTTAGCTGTGACATCGTGCGTGACCTGCTGAGCGCTGCCGGGTCCGTCTCCCGGCGGCCGTCAACGATCCTGCTACTCTGGCTTCTGATCTGCGGAGGCACCCCGGTGGTCTCCGCATCGGCGCCATCCGCCGGCGCCGATGAGCCCACCTACAAGACCGGCTACAAATCCATGCGGATGCTCGGGCTGGATCTCTGGAAGGCCCTCAAGCCGAAATTCCGCAAGCAAATCCACCCGGAACCCATTTCCTTCGAGACCGATGTCACCCCGTTCGTCCATGTCGTCGAGTTCCCCAACGATCCGGAGCCGATGCGCATGGTGTTCATCTCGGTTGGCTTCATTGACCTGGTCAACAACATCGCCCACGCCAAGGCGATCGACCGGATCCAGAAGGGGTATTTCAAGCAATACGTCCTGAGCCTGGCTCAGGAATCCGGCGAAAAGGAACTCAAGGAACTGCCCGGGCTCTCGGATAAGCGCTTCTGGACCGAGGATGTTCTCAACGAGCAGCTCAGCAATTTCAACCAGATCGTGGGCGTCGTCGTTGGCATCAAGCTGGCCCATCATTACCTGGGGCAATACCTGAAGTACAAGGACGAACTCAAAGACGATGCCCAACACCATACCGTGTCCATCAACAACCTGCTGACGCCCAAGGAATGGGACGCGGCCCTGCGCTGCGGGGTCATCGACGCCTTGAACTGCGGCTTGAGCATCGAGGGGGTCGAGGCCCTCTATGATGCCATCGATGAAATGCCCAAACGCCCCCCCTGGACGGTCAATTTCCTGCCCGACCAGGTCAACGTCAAAGGCCTGAAGAAGGAAATGAAGAAGATGGAGCGCGAATTCTTCAGCGGCAAGAATCTGGAGTAAGCCGCGCGACCACGACCCCTTCCTGCCGAGCAAATCGACGGTTGTCTTCGACCGGCGGATTCGGTTCCGGTTGCGCCTCTGCCTCGTCGGGCTGCATCCGGACTTGTGCAACCCCGGCGGCGGTTCTAGGGTCGGCCGCATGCGGAAGTATCGAAATTTCATCGCCGGCGAATGGAAGGACGCCAACTCCGGCAACACTTTTCCTACCCTCAACCCGGCCGACACCCGCGAGGTGGTCGCCGAGTATCCCCTGAGCGACCAGGCCGACGCCCGGAGCGCAATCGATGCGGGCCGGGCCGCGCTCCCGGCCTGGCGCGCCCTGACGCCGGTGGCCCGCGGACGAATCCTGAGCCGCGCCTCCCAGGTCCTGGAAACGCGCAAGGCCGAGTTGGCCGAACTGCTGACGCGTGAGGAAGGCAAGACCCTGACCGAGAGCCAGGGCGAAGTCCAACGCGCGATCGACATTTTCCGATTCTTCGGCGGCCTGAGTTACACCTTGGGCGGGCGGACCATCCCCCACGATCTGCCAGGTAATCTCCTCTACACCGTCCGCCAGCCGCTGGGCCTGGTCGCCCTGGTCACCCCCTGGAATTTTCCCATCGCCATTCCCGCCTGGAAACTGGCCCCAGCCCTGGTGGCGGGCAATACCGCCGTGCTCAAACCCGCCTCGCCGGCCCCGGCCATGTCCCTCGAGTTGGCCAAAGCACTGGCCGACGCCGGCTTGCCAAAGGGCGTCTTGAGCGTCGTCGTGGGCGAGGGACGGGCGGTCGGCGGCGAGTTGGCCGCGCACCCGGAGGTCGCGGCCCTGTCGTTCACCGGCTCGCACGCCGTCGGTTCCCAGGTTTACCGCCAACTGGCCGGTCGGATGGCGCGCGCGCAAATGGAGATGGGCGGCAAGAACCCGACCATCGTGCTGGCCGACGCGGACCTGGATTTGGCCGTGACGCTGGTGGTCAAGGCCGGCTTCGGTTTGACAGGGCAGGCTTGCACGGCCACCAGCCGGGCCATCGTCGAGCGAACGGTCCTGGAGGCGTTTCGCCAGAAGCTGGTCGCGCGCTGCAAAACGCTCAAGGTCGGCAACGGCCTCACGCCGGGAATCGAGATGGGACCGGCGGTCAACCAGCAACAACTCGAAA
>JAGWYX010000680.1 GCA_018969165.1 Verrucomicrobiota bacterium | reverse complement strand
CAGGTCAATCCCATTGCGGAAAGCCGGCTTCCGCGGTTACGCATCAAGCGCGGTCGTAAAGGCGGTGGGGCCGCGCCGTCCCGGCGCCCCACTGCGGGTCTCCTGCGCACGCGCGGCGCGGCCGTGGTCCATCGCCCGGCCGATGGGCGCCCGAGGGCCAACGTCCCAGGAATTCCCGCAGTCCAGGTGGACGGGTTCAAGCCGGCGTCTTGAGTTCGCCCAGGATAAACCAGTAAGCCAGTTGCCCCGCGACCAGCATGACGGCGGCCAACACAAAGGCCGGCGAATACGAGCCGGTCCATTCGACGAGCAGACCGGTGACGATCGGCGCCAGGATGCCGGCCACGTTGCCGACGAAGTTGTAAATGCCGGTCCACAACCCGATGTCCCGGATTGGGGCGCAGCCCTGGAGCATGACCAACTGGTTGCCGTTGGAGATGCCGACCAGCGAGGCGGCGACGAACAGGGCAACGACCAGGCCCGGGTTGGTGACGCGCGCGGCCGGAATCAGGAAGAGCCCGGTCATGAAGCCGAGCCCGACGACTCCCTTGCGCGCGAAGGTTTCGTTCCAGCCGGCGCGCACCAATCGGTCGGCGATCCATCCCCCGACCGGCTCGCTGGCGCCGAAGACCAGGAACGGCAGCGAGGCCCCCAGGCCGGCCTCGAAGATGGAGAAGTGCCGGACCTTCACGAGGTAGTTGGGCAGCCACGTCAGCAACAGGTACCAGTAATAATCAAAACAGAAGAAGCCCAGGCAGAGGCCGAGCAGGTTCCGATTGGTCAGCAAAGTGCGGGTTCGCGCCAGGAACGGCACCGAGCCTGGCGCCGCCCCTCCGCATTCCGTTCCGCCGCTGGCAGCGCAGGAGCGGGTGCCGGCCGGGCGAGCGTTTTCGGGGTTCGCCGGCGCCTGCAGGCCGCGCGGCGTGACGATCAGCCACGGGATCAGCCAGAGCAACGCCGAGATGCCCACGACCACGAACGTCACCCGCCATCCGAATCGGCTGAGCATCCACGGGACCAGCACCCCCTCGATGACCAAGCCGGTGCGGGTGCCGGCGTCGAACAGGCCGGATGGCAGGCCGCGCTCCGCCCGCCTGAACAGCAGGCTGACAATCTTCGATCCACCCGGCAGATAGATGGACTCGCCGAAGCCCAGCAGGACGCGAAACGAGATCAAGGCCGTCAAGCTGCGCGCCAGGCCAATGAGGGACTGGGCCAGGGACCAGATCACGAAGGCCGCGGCGTACAGCCAGCGGAGGTTCACCCGGTCGGCGCACCAGCCCACCGGGATTTGCATCAGGGCGTAGGACCAGAAGAAGGCCGAGAGCAACACCCCCTGTCGGGCGGCGCCGATGTGGAGTTCATCGGAAATCATCGGCAGCGCGAACGAGAGGGTCGCGCGATCGAAATAATTGATCAGCGACGCCACGAACAGCAAGCCCACGATTGTCCAGCGGCGCGCGTGGGTCACGCCCGGAAGCAGATGCGGTTCCGGCGATGAGGGAACCGTCGGGTGCGGGAGCGATGGAGTTGGTTTCTGGATTTGGGAAATTTAGCCGCGCTCCGGGAGGTTTAGAAGCGTTTTCGGTTGAAAGGGGTTGACAATCGCGGGTCGAATCCGCCTTCATGCCCGCGAAGCACATGGACCTGGTTGATAAAGACCTCGAGGCGCTGCGCCAGCTCAGCACGCCGACGGTCGCCAATGCGATCGAGCTCTTCAACGTGCGCCCGCGCAACCAGGGCTACCTGTCGCCGGAGATCCGCTGTCTGTTCCCGCAGCTTGGCGTGATGGTCGGCTACGCGGTGACGCTGCGGTTTGTGGCCGAGCAGGCCGCCCCCCGGCCCGCCTCACGCTACGAGTCCTGGAAATACATCCTCCAAACCCCGGCCCCGCGCGTGGTCGTGTTGCAGGACCTGGATCAACCGCCGGGGGCGGGCGCGTTCTTTGGCGAGGTCATGGCCACGCTTCACCAGCGGCTCGGCTGCGCCGGCGCGGTTACCAACGGCCACGTGCGCGACCTGGACGAAGTGGCGGCGCTCGGGTTCCACTTTTTCGCGGGCGGAGTTTGCGTCTCGCACGCCTACGTGCACCTGGTGGACTTCGGGGGGCCGGTCAAGGTCGGCGGGCTGGTGGTTCGCACGGGCGACTTGATTCATGCCGACAAACACGGGGTGCTGACCGTGCCCAAGGAAATTGCGCGCGCTATCCCCCAAGCCGCCGCCCAGGTCGCCGAGCGCGAGCGCCGGATCATGGACCATTGCCAGGCCCCGGACTTTTCGCTCGAGGAACTGAAGCGGCGGTACGAGGGCTAGCGAGGCGCGCCTCAGACCGGCATTTGCCAGGGTGACCGGTAGGGCCGAGTCAGCAGTTTGCTGGCCTCCGGGTCGTGCAGAATTCGCTCGCGGCGTGCGTCCCACCGGATTCTGCGGCCCACGAGCATCGAGATCAGCCCGAGGTGACCGGGAATGGCGGAGTGATGGCCGGTGTCGGCGGGCGCGATCGGCAGTTTGCGGGATTTGACGCAGGCAAGGAAGTTTCGCCAGTGATTGGTGGACTCGTAGAGCTTGATCTTGCGCAAGTTGTCCGGCAACGGCCCGCGTTGCTTCCATTCCGGATTCGAGGCGTCGAAACCGCCGCGGTCCACCCAGACCCAGCCGTCGGTGCCGATCCACTTGGTGCCGCTGCGGATATCCGAATGGCCGCCGGCGATGGTCATGGTGATGTTCTCCGGGTATTGGAGTTCGATGCGGTATTTGGGGGAGGTGTTCCAAATCGCGTGCGGCGGGGGGAACTCTCCATGACCTTCGACCTCGGAGGGCCCGGTGTGGTCGAAACCCAGGCCCCAGTGGGCGATGTCGCAGTGGTGGCCGATCCAGTCGAGCAACTGGCCGCCGCCGGTGTTGTAGTTCCAGCGCCAGTTCATGTGCACGCGGGCCTCGATGTAGGGCTCCATTCTCGACGGCCCGATCCAGGTGTTGAAATCCAGCCAGGTCGGCGGATCGGTCACCGCCGCGTCCCAGGCCGGCGTCCCAGGCACAATCTTCGACAGGTCCACCGGTTTCTGGACTCCGTCGATGTTCTCCAGCTTGCGGAGCAGCGCCGGGGCGGTATGCGCGAAGTCGTAGT
>JAGWYX010000679.1 GCA_018969165.1 Verrucomicrobiota bacterium | reverse complement strand
CCTCGACGCCGAGCTCGTCCAGAAGGCCCTTGAAAAAGCCGGGCTGGACGCCGACGTCACGGTGGTTCAGTCGGAGCCGGCCTTTCGCGGCGCCCTCGAGTCTGGCGCGTACGACGCCATCCTCTCGGATACCCAGGTCTGCGGCTACGACGGCGCCCAAGCCATCCACCTGGCGCGCGAGAAACAGCCGGCCGCCCCGTTCTTCTTCGTGTCCGGTGCGGCGGACGACGCGGGGCGACGGGAGAAGCTGCTGGCCACCGGTGCCACTGGCGTGCTCGGCAAATCCGAACTCCACCAACTTTACGCCGCGGTCGTCGAGGCGATCGAACACGTGCGCACCACCCCACCCGTCGAGTCGCCGGCCAGCTACGTCCAAGGAATGGAACGGCTGATCGGGGTGGTGCAGGAACTGTCCCTGGCACGCGACCTGGACCGGATCATGGCGATCGTGCGGCACGCGGCGCGGGAATTGACGGGGGCCGACGGCGCGACCTTCGTGCTGCGTGAGGGAGATCAGTGCTATTACGCCGATGAAGAGGCCATCGCCCCGCTGTGGAAAGGCCGCCGGTTCCCGATGAATACCTGCATCAGCGGCTGGGCCATGCTCAACCGCCAACCGGCGGTGATCGAGGATATTTACGCCGATCCGCGCATCCCGGCTGAGGCGTATCGGCCGACCTTCGTCAAGAGCCTGGTCATGGTGCCGATCCGCGCCACCGAACCGGTCGGCGCCATCGGCAACTACTGGGCGATCCGCCGGCGGCCGCGACCGGAAGAGGTGCGCCTGCTGCAGGCCCTGGCCGACAGCACCTCGGTGGCGATGGAGAATGTGCAGCTCTACGCCGGCCTGGAACGGAAAGTCGCCGACCGCACCGCCCGACTGCAAATGCTCAATGAGGAGTTGGATGCCTTCGCTTACTCGGTGTCGCACGACCTGCGCGCGCCCCTCCGGCACATCGCCGGCTACATCCGCCTGCTGCGCGAGGAGGCCGGCGCCACCTTGAGCGCCGCCACCCAACGCCGGCTCGATGTCGTCACTGAATCCGCGCGCAAAATGGGGACGTTGATCGAGGATCTGCTGGCGTTTTCGCGCCTGAGTCGGTCCGACCTGCATCGCGACCGGGTGGACACGCGGGCGTTGATCCAGGAGGTCCGGGACGCGCTGGGGCCGGAGTCCACCGGCCGCGACCTTCGCTGGGAGATCGGCGAGTTGCCCGACGTCCATGGCGATCGGGCGATGCTCAAACAAGTTTGGTTGAACCTGCTTTCCAACGCGCTCAAATACACCCGCCAGCGCTCCCCGGCCGTGATTCGCATTCACGCCACCGTCCGCGAGCGCGAAATCGAATTCGCCGTGCAGGACAACGGCGCCGGGTTCGACATGCGGTTTGCCCAGAACCTGTTTCGGGTCTTTCAGCGATTGCATCGCGCCGACCAGTTCGAGGGGACCGGTGTCGGCCTGGCCAACGTTCGCCGAATCGTGGCCCGACACGGTGGGCGAACCTGGGGGGCCGGCGAGGTGGATCGCGGCGCCACATTCTTCTTTACGCTCCCGCAAGGAGCCGACGAGCGGGGCGCGTGATAGGGTTCAGGGGCTCACGGCGGCGCGCCGGCGTTGGGACGGCGGCGGGACCGGCGGTTCCAGGCGCGCACAGAGCAGGGAGCGGCAGACGAGCAAGGCCGGAACACCCGGGCGGAGCCAGAACGAGGTCTGAAGCGTGCCTCGATGGGAATGAATGTCGGAATTTAGTTGCACTTGGCTGCCAAGAACCTACAACACAGTCCTGATTAATGGACGCATCTGACTCAGCGGATCGGCCGATTGTCCGTCGCCCCTTGGTTTATATCGTGGACGACGAACCGGTGATCCTCGAGCTGGTGGCGCGATGTCTGGCAAAGGCGGGGTATCGCGCGGCAACCTTTGAGAGCCCCGTGGTGGCCTGTTCGGCGTTTGCCCTGGCGGAACCCAAGCCCGACCTGTTGATCGTGGACTACACGATGCCGGAGATGGACGGCCTGGAGTTGCTGAGCCGGTGTCGCGCCCTGGCACCGAACGTCAAATCCCTCAGCGTCAGCGGTACCTTGACCGATGAGCTGTTGCGGGACTCCGAGGTGCGGCCGGATGGTTGTTTGCGCAAGCCGTTTGTCCCGGCCGCCCTGCTCGCCGCGGTGCGGGAACTGCTCGGGTGACCGCCGGCTTCGCCATTCCACGAGCTGCAGGGTCCCGCCGCCGCCGGAGCAATTGCTAAACGGCCAAGCCCTTGGCTCGCTCCGTTCCAGCAGACTTCTTCCACGGGGTCTTGCTGGCCTTACTTGCGGAGACGCGCCAGAAAGCCAGGGCCGGTCTCCACCAGGTCTGCCTGGCGCTGGCGCGCCAATAGCTCGCCATAGACCCGCGCGTCGCGCACGAGCATTTGCAGGCGTTCTTCCAGAGCGGCGCTGATTACCCGGTCCCCTTGCACGTCCTTCCCGTCCGCAAAGGCAACTCCGTAGGGCAGCGACCAGGCGTAGCATTGGCGCGCCACCGTCCGCAATTGGTCGGTGACCGTCAAGCCCTTGTCATGGGAGGCAACCACAGTGACGAAGAGCTTGCCGGCGAACTCCCGCCAGAAGTGGTCAAGAAAGTTCTTCAAGCCGCTGCTGATGCTGCCGTGGTAGTCCGGCGTTCCCAGGATCAGGACCTCCGCGCGCTCGACCCGCGGCTTCAGAGCCAGGAAAGCCGCCGAGGTGTAGGCCGTCGCCGGATTGAACAGCGGCAGCGGTTCCTTGGAAAAATCTACCAGGTCAACCGCGCACCCGTCTCGCTCCAGTTGGTTGGACACCAGTCGGACCACCGCGTGGGTGACGGACGTCGGGTGGAGGCTCCCGACTACAGCCAGGACCTGGAGCTTCGATTCGGACATGGCCTCAAGTTACCATCCTCCCCCGGCGCAACGCAAACGGTCGCCACCAATGCCGGTCCGCGGGCCGGCTGGAATCCCGCAACCACACCCCACCGCCCATCGATTTCGTAAGATCGCGGTGAAAACAGGCGCAAATCCAAGGCTGGAGCAAAGTTAGGCAGTTTCGCATTTCCCAGGCATTTTCTTTTTCTTTGACATCGGCCGCCATTTGGGTATCCTTTCCTT
>JAGWYX010000678.1 GCA_018969165.1 Verrucomicrobiota bacterium | reverse complement strand
GGATGGCTTGCTGGAGAGCTATCCGAAATTCGGCCCGGAACACGAGGTGGAAGTCACGAAGACTTTCATCAAGTACCCTTGTCCAGTCGGGCACCGCATGCTGGATCGGCTGGAATATCATAATTACGCGACGCAGTATATGCGAGTGGATCCCTACACGAACAAGCTGGACTTTGTGGGCGTCATGACCTCGTCCCTGATGACCCAGATCGTGAACCTGGAGCATTCGGCGCATGTGCCGCCCATCTATCGGAGCACCGACGAGGTGCCAGGCCGCAACTAATTGCCCAGTGAATTCTGAACTCAACCAACCCAGGAGATAAATTATGCCATTAGCTTCCGCCCTCTTCTACCTCGGCCTGTGTTACGTGTGTGGCGTGCTCGGCAAGAACCGCAAATTTGGTTTCTGGGGCAATTTCATCTGCTGCTTCGTCTTCACGCCCCTCGTCGGGCTGATCGTGCTCCTGGCCTCTGACGAGCGCCCGCCCCGGCAATGAGGGTTGGCCTTGGCAAGCCCTTCGGGCGGCGGTTCTTCTGGTCGGGGCCTTCGTTGGCCTGGCCCTTACAGCCCGCTGCGGAGATGCGGGTGCCCGTGCGGAAGTACCCTCGCCGCCTCGGCCCCGGCCAAAATCCCTCGTCGCAGGACCTCACGGAATTCTAAAGCACGCTCTAAGGGCCAGCAAGGCGCGCCTCAGCCCTCGAGTCCCCTGTGTCTTGCAGTTTCGATTGTTCCTTTCCGGCGTTTGTTCTCCCCTGCGCGCTCGCGCGATAGAAAAGAAAGCGGTCTGTGGGTGCCGGCCCGCGCTGTGCCACCCAACCGCGGCGCAGTTGCTCGAATCGTTCCGGTTGGTGGCAACATGTCCCAATGCGAAACTCAGCCCGGCCTGGGGCCACCCTGCTCTTGAACTTGAATAGGGCATCCTCGTCCCCCCGGGCCCGCCCGCCGCCTATGTGCATCATCCTCAGACCGCGCTCGGCCGCGTCCAATGCGATGCGGTGCAGTAGCAGGTTGCTCGCTCCCGCCAGCGCCGATGCCTCGCCGAACGCCATCAAGTGGCCATGGCTAAACACGTCACTTTCCAGCTCCAGAATCGCCCGGGCCATCGCCCCGCTGGTGTGTCGGGCTGACCAGAGGGACACCTTGGCGCCAAGGTCCCGCGCCAAGGAGGCGAAGTACGCCGGGCTGAATCGGGTCTCCGCTCCCGCTCCGAGAGCGTTCTGGGTTTCGGCATACTTCGGCCCGAACCAAGCCAGGCCCTGATCCGCGGGGACCTTCTCCGTGGTCGCCCCGGCTCGGATGGCCCGATGGACCGTCTGCCGGTGATTTTGGAAACAGGATTTCGCGTGGAAGTCCGCGGGGTAGGACTGGAGATCCAAGAAGACCGTGCGCCGATTGAAGAGAATCCGGGTGGAGGCGCTTGCCCAGCGCTCATTCCGAAGCAGGGGATGAAAGCGAATGAACTCGGCGATGATGTCAGACTGCCGGCACCAATCCCCAAAAGCCGCCCAGGACGCGTTAAGAAATCCCTCTTCCTCGCCGGCATCATTCACCACCGGGCCGCCGTAACCGTAGGGGGTCTGGATGTCGCTGATTGGCGCCTCGATGCCGAGTGCCGCCGACTCGGGGACGGGTCCCCGCAGGAATGGGTAGAGCAGCAGGGCCGGGCCGCGTTTGGCGACGTAACAGAGGGCTTCGCCCCGACCATCCACTTCGTTGGCCAGCGCGTAGGCGGGGTGGAAGTAAACGTCGCGTCGTTCGGCCGGCAGGGTCGCCCAACAATCAGCCCACTGCTGTGCATCCGCGACCTTGTGCGCAGCCAAGAGTTGGATGTCCATGTGCCGGCCCTTCCGATTCACGCGCGCCCCGACGGCGGCAGAATGAGATCGTCGGATTCATAATCGCGGTCTGCCGTCTGGCCGAGCAGTTCCCAGAAGTGCATCGGCGAAAGGCCCGTGCCGGGGCGCTTGGCGACTAGATTCTCTGGCGTAAAGGGCTCGCCTCGGTGAATCGGCCGGGCCGCCACCAGGCTGCGCCGCGCGACCGACCGGTTCTTTACCTCGGAGGCGGTGGCTCGCTTCTCCCTCGAACCGAGGGCGACCTCGACCGTCCGAATGGCTGCCACCAGGGCCCGCAGTTCGCTCGGTTCAAGCGAGGCGGCATGGTCCGGGCCGGCCAAGGTTCGATCCAGGGTGAAATGTTTCTCGATTACGCTTGCCCCCAGGGCCGCGGCAGCGATCGCGACGGCCACACCCGGGGTGTGGTCAGACCATCCGACGTCAAGTCCGAACCGGTCGCGCAGTGTGGCCATGGCCCGGAGATTGGCCTCTTCGGCCGGTGCCGGGTATTCCGTGGTACAGTGGAGAAGAGTCACTCGTTCTTCGAGGGCCTTCCGCCCGACCTCGCTCCGGAGGGCCTCGCGGAACCCGCTGCTGGAGGGTGCCGACCTCGGGTGGCTGTACCCGAAGGCCAGGACCGCCAACGCCGCCTCGATCTCTTCCAAATTACTCATCCCCGTCGAGAGGATTACGGGCCGGCCCCCGCGCGCGGCTTGGAGCAGCAGAGGTCCATTGGTGATCTCGCCCGACGCGATCTTGATCTTCGGAACCTGGATTTCCGCCTGGAGAAACCTCAAGCTCTCTTCGTCGAAAGGGCTGGCCAGGAAGCCAATCCCGCGCTCCCGGCACTGACTCGCCAAGCCGGCAAATGTTTCGAAGGAGAGTTCGAGCTTCCTTCCCATTTCCAAAAACGACTCTTGCGGCTCGGTGGTCCGCTTCTGGTACTCGGCCTTGGGTGCGCTTCGGGTGAGCACGTTCACGGTTTTGAATACCTGGAATTTCACCGCGTCCGCTCCGGCCTCGGCGGCGGCATTCACCAGGCGAGCCGCCAGCTCTGGCGAGCCGTTATGGTTCACGCCTGCTTCTGCAATAATCAGGACGCGCTGGGAGGTCATGGTTACCGTGGCTCGCCCCTGGCAAATGGCCGCCTTCAGGCGGCTGGAGGCGGAACTCTGCCCCGCGTTCACAATCCGGTGTCGGCCGCCCCACCTGTCGAGCGAGTGCGAATACCAGTCAAACAAACCCTGGTTGATTTCGCAAGCACCCATCGCGGCAATTCCGCACCGTAGCCT
>JAGWYX010000677.1 GCA_018969165.1 Verrucomicrobiota bacterium | reverse complement strand
GGCCAGCCGCTCACGGTTGCTGCTGATTTGCGGCAGCTACGAGGGCGTGGACGAACGGGTGCGCGCGGCCTTGGTGCACCAGGAACTGTCGATCGGCGACTACGTCTTGACCAACGGCGCGCTGCCCGCCATGGTGATCATCGACGCCGTCACACGACTGCTGCCCGGCGCGCTGGGCGATGACACCAGCGCCGCCGACGAGTCGTTCAGCCGCGATTTGCTGGAATATCCGCAATACACGCGTCCGGCCGAGTTCCGCGGGATGAAGGTCCCCGAGGTATTGCTCTCGGGTAACCATGCCCAAATCGCGCGGTGGCGGGCGGACCAGGCCCGCTCGCGAACTGCCGCCCGGCAATCCGAGCTGCGGTCCAAACCAAAAGATGATCTATGAGCCAAGCACTGTTTGATAAAATCGAGGCGGAGCAATTCCGCAAGAATCCCGCCGACTTCGCGGTCGGCGATTCCGTGCGCGTCCACACCAAGGTCGTTGAAGGCGACAAGGAGCGCATCCAGATCTTCGCCGGCGTGGTGATCGGTCGGCGCGGTCGCGGCCTCAATTCCACTTTTACCGTGCGCCGCATCAGCTACGGCGAAGGCGTCGAACGCGTCTTTCCCGTCCATTCGCCGCGGGTCGAGAAGGTCGAAGTCGAACGGCGCGGCGCGGTGCGCCGCGCCAAGCTGACTTACCTGCGAAAACGCATCGGTAAAGGAGCTGTGGCGGTGAAGGAAAAGGAAATCCACGGATCGGCGGCGCCCGCCAAGTAAGCCTGGCAACTGCCTCCGGGCGGATGACCCGCGTCGGGCCGTAGGCCGCGCGGCCCTCGACCGGGGAGCGCCCCTGGCCTTGGACCGGCCTTCCCAAAAGGTTTTGCCCCCGCTCAACCCGGCCGCTACGCTGCACCGCATGGCGGCTCCGAAACTATCCCCGCCCCACCGCCGGTCGGCCCAAGCCGTGGACCGGTTCGCGTTCGAGCGCGCCTTGCACCACCAAGGGACAACGCACCTCGCGGGCGTGGATGAGGCGGGGCGGGGGCCGTTGGCCGGACCTGTTGTCGCCGCAGCCGTGGTGTTGCCCGAGGCATGGATCGAGGCGGGGCTGCCAGCCAAGCTGAGCGGCCTGAATGACTCCAAGCAATTGACCGCCCGACAGCGCGAGCGCTTCTTTGAATTTCTGACCCACCATGCGCTGGTCCGCTACGCCGTCGCCCAGGCCGACGCGGCGACCATTGACGCAATCAACATCCTCCGCGCGACGCACGGCGCGATGAATCAAGCCCTGGCCGCGCTCCAGCCTCCGCCCCAACATGTGCTCGTGGATGGCCTGCGCGTCCCGTCCCTCGCCTTTCCGCAGACCGCCTTGGTCCGGGGTGATGCGCGCAGCTACCTGATCGCGGCCGCCAGTGTGCTGGCCAAGGTCAACCGCGACCGCCTGATGCACGCCTACGATCGGGAGTTTCCGGCTTACGGCTTCGCTCGGCACAAGGGCTATGCCACCCCGCAGCACTTGGCCGCCTTGGCCGAACACGGCCCCTGCCCGATTCACCGTCGCAGTTTCGCGCCCGTGCGGGTAAACCAACCGGAACTGTTCCCAGCCTCATGACCATGAGCCTCTGGGAGTGGCTCAAAGGATGGTCGGGCGTCAGGTCGTCCCCCGAGCATCTGCGGCGCGGCGCGCTCGGGGAACGCGCCGCCAAAAAATACCTGCAAAAACAAGGCCTGAAATTCCTGACCGCGAACTTCCGGTCACCACGCGGTGAAATCGATTTGGTCTTCCGCCACGGCGATTGCCTGGTGTTCGTCGAAGTCAAGACGCGCTCCTCGGAGGCCTGGACCCGTCCGGCGGCCGCGGTGGACAGCCAGCGCCGCCGCCGGCTGTCGCGAACGGCGCTGGATTATCTGCGGCGATTGGGCAATCCCAGGGTGCGAATCCGCTTTGACATTGTCGAAGTCCTGCTCACCGATGGCGAGGTTCGGGAAATCCGGCATCTCCCGAACACCTTTGCCCTGTCGCGCCCGTATCGCTACGGGTGAGCTTCCCAAACCGGCGCGACGCTGCCCGACCTTGGCCATCCCGGACAATTTTCAACCCTGCCAGGACGCATCGCCGCCCGCTGCGGTGCCTGGTTGGACTCTTGCCCATGCCCGAGCTGCCCGAAATTGAAGTCCTGGTGCGCCACCTGGCGCCGCTGCTCCAGGGTCAAACCGTCCGCCATATCGAGGTCCGACGTTTGAAGGTCATCCGTCCCACGCCGCTCGCGGAATTCAGCCGCGTGCTCGACGGCGCCAGCTTCCAGGAATTGGTGCGGCGTGGCAAATACCTGGTCTTCACCCTCCGCCCGGCCGGCCGTCCGCAGCCGTTCATTTTGCTCGGCCATTTGGGCATGACCGGCCGAATCTACCTGCAACAGGCCGCGACCGAACTTCCCCGGCATACCGCCGTGATGTTGGGACTGGGGGCGAAGAACCTGGTTTACGAGGACACACGCTATTTCGGAAGGTTCACCCTGGATGCCCGCGCGGTGGCGCGGCTTGGACCCGAACCGTTGGGTCCGGCGTTTTCGGTCGATTACCTCGGCCAGGCGCTCCGACGCTCGGCTCAGGCCATCAAGGTCAAATTGCTGGATCAATCGCTGCTGGCGGGCGTCGGCAACATTTACGCCAGCGAAGCCCTGTTCGCCGCCCGGATCCCGCCGCGAATACCGTCTCGGCGCTTGACCGCGGTGCAGGTCCAGCGACTCCAGCAAAGCCTCCGAGCCGTCTTGACCGAAGCGATCGCCTGGGGCAGCACGGTCCCTCTGGATTGGGCCGGGACTGGACCGCGCGACGGGTTGTTCTACTACGGTCTGGCCGATGGGGCCGCCGATTATTACACCGAACGATTGCGGGTCTATGACCGTGAGGGCCGTCCATGTGTGAATTGCGGGACCTTGATCCGGCGCATGGTCCAGGGCGGGCGCAGCACGTTTTACTGCCCGCGTTGCCAGCGGGGATGAACGAGCGAGCCGAATTGACCCGAGGGAAATGATTGACGGTAGTGGGGCAGGGTGGGTAGATTGCGCGGCTTGACGGGTTCCAAAGTAGCTCAATGGTAGAGCAGCCGGCTGTTAACCGGCGGGTTGCAGGTTCGAG
>JAGWYX010000007.1 GCA_018969165.1 Verrucomicrobiota bacterium | reverse complement strand
GGGGCCCGGATGTCCACGCTGAGCTGGCTGGGGTCGGCGCCGCCGCTTAACTCGACGGCGTGGGTGGCGTTGATGAACCCGCCGACTTCAACGATTTGGCCGAGGGCATTCGGGGCGTCGCCGCCGATGCTGACCCGGCCCTGCGCGTCGATCTGGACGCTGGCACCGGTCCCGCGGGCATTGAGGTGGCCCTGGATCATCACCGTCTGGACGCCCTGCACGCTGACCACGCTGCCGCCGGCAGTGCCTCGGCTGGTCAGACCCGCCTCGGTGGGCAGCATGACGCTGATGCCACTCGCATCGGCGCCGCCGTCCACGATCACCGGCCCATCGGCCGTCACGGCGCTGTTGACCAGGAGTTGGTTGCCGGCGTGGATACGGATACCGGCGCCGGAGGAGATGGCCTCGACCACGCCGTCGATCTCGACGCGGTTCTGCCCGGAGATGTTGATTTGATAAGTGTTGCCGGTCTGCAGGGGATCGCTGCCGCTGTGAGGTGCCAGGCTTTCGACGCGGCCGAATTGGGTCACCACCACGCTGGTCCCGGTCTCGTCCGCGGCGGCGGAGATGTCGATCTGATCCTGCACCTCGACCCAACCGTCGATATAGACCTGGTTCTGCCCCTGGATGGTCAGGTCGGAATTGGCGCCATCCACATAAACATTGCCCAGGATGCGGATGTCATTCTGGCCGCTCAAGGCCAACTGGCTGTTGGCGCCGAGAGACCGGACCTGGCCGGCGATCAGGAGGCTAGTGCCGTTCCGCGCGTAAGTGGCCGTCGAGTCGGTGGTCGTGCCGCCGCCGGCGGTGGTCACCGAGCCGGATTGGATCTTGCCAGTGCCATCGTTGCCGGGCGCCAAGGCTGAGGTGAAGGGAACGCTGATGCCCGCACTCTGCATCGCTGTCAAGACCGCGTTGGCGTCGGTGACCCCTTCGTCGATGCCGATGGTCAGGGTGCGGCTGCCCGAGTCGTAGTTGGCAGTGGCGGCGTCGCCCGTGACGGTGGCTTTGTTGACGAACTGGATCGTGACGCCGTCCCAGGCCGCACCCAAGGCAGTTGCGGTGAAGACCAGGGCACTGTTGAGCGCGCTCAAATCGGTGCCGCTGGTCAGGACGGGGTTGCGGCTGGCCAGGACGTTGCCGACGACGTCCAGGCGGTGCTGGGAAGTGATGATCGCATCCGAACTGGCGCCGATGACCTGGTAAGTGTCGAGGCTGACGGCGGTGCTCGCGGCGGTCGAGGCGGTTCCGCCCGCGGTGAGGATGCCGCCGGGCTGCACCTTGACGGCGCCGCCGGTGCCGGTGGAGAGGCTGGCGGTCAAGGGCACGGCATTGCCGGCGGTGGTGACGGCGGCGACGACGGCGTTGGCGTCGGTCGTGCCGGTGTTGATGCCGATCACCAGCGTGGTGGTGCCGGCATTGTAAGTCGCGGTAGCCGCATCGCCGTTGACGGTCGGGTCATTGACGAACTGGACGGTAACATTGTTCTGGCTGGTGCCGAGGGTGGTGGCGGTGAAGACCAACGCATCATTGATCACCTTGACGCCCGCGATCACGTCGCCATAGATGCCGACGAAGGTGGTACCGTTGATGGTAATGGAGCTATTATCGGCCAGGGTGAAGATCTGCCCGCCGATCTGCTCGAAGAACTCGGTGCCGGCCTGGAGATTGATGGTCGAGTTGGCGCCGCTGGTTTGCAGCAAGCCATCGACCTCGACCTTTTGCGAGCCGTTGAAGGCGATGGCGCCTCCGCTTTGCGAAGTGAGCAGACTGGTGGTTTTGTTGACCAGGATGCTCTCGGCCGAGGTGTCATTGCCACCGGTGACGCTGATCTGGCTGGTGGCGTTGAGGCGGTTGGTGGCGGCGCCATTACCGAGGGTGACTTCGTTGCCGAAATTGAGCGTGATCCCGGAACTGGTTCCAGCGGCAGTCATGTCACCATAAACGTTCGCGCGGTCCGCGCCCGAGATCGCAATGTTTCCGCCGGTGGTATAGGTCGTCAGCGTCCCGGTGGTGCTGAGGTTAAAGCTGGTGCCGCTCGGGTCGGCGCCCGCAGTCATGGTGATCTGGTTATTGACCAGGAGCGCGCTGGTCACGGTGATGCCGGCGCCGGCGGTGGCCTGGAGGTTCGAGGCGCCGCCGAGAACGAAGATGTTACCGAAGAGGGACTCGGCGTTGCCGGAGTTGAGCGTCAACGTCTGCGAGCTGCCCAGCATGTAAAGCAGGCCGGTGGCATCGAGCGCGAAGCTCGTGCCAGACGGGTCCAAACCGGTGTTGAACGAGATGAGGTCGGACGCGGCAACGAAGCCAGCGACCTGCGTGCCGAGGCCGGAGATGACGGAGATGTTGCCGCCCTGGCCCACGGTGGTGTAGCCGGCATAAGTGAGATAGGCGTATTGGCCGGAGCCGTTGCTGGCCGCGGTCGCCACCGGGTAAAGCGCCAACAGGTTGGCATTGCTCAGGCCGGTAATGCTGAAGGGACTGGTGCTGGAGAATTTCAGTTGCCCCGACTGATTCTGGACCTGGATGCCGGACACCCCGGCGGAGGTGACGGCTTGTTGCACGGCCGTCGCCAAGTCGTTCAGGGTCTGGTCGGCGCTGGTCTCGTCGGGGGTAACGGTGACGGTCGTGGTGCTTCCGCCCAAGGTAATCGCGAAGCTCACCGGGCTGGAGAGGACGACCGCCAAGCCCTCTTGCATGCCGGCATAGACGCGTCCCGCCAAATTGACTCCCTTGGCCGCCTGGAGCGTGATGCTGAGTTTGCCGTCCGGCGCGGTGTAGGCGTTGGTCGTCAGGATATTCCCGGTCGGTTGCGCCAAACCGCCAGCATCGGACTGGATGACAATCCGCGAACTCTGGCCGTCGGCTTGCACGAGACCGGAGATCGAGGCGTCGCCGTTCGATTCCAGGGTGATGAAACCATTGTCGAGGCGTTGGTGAATTTCGCCGGTGGGTCCGACCGTGAGCGTGCCGCCCAGCCCCGCCAGGCCGGTCTGCAACTGGATATTCGTGGCCGCGCGGAGCCAGCCGTTGATGGTCGTGTTGCCCTGGATTTCGGTGATGATGGTCTTGGCCGTGATGCCCGAGTTGGGAGCGAATTCGGGATGGTGGACGTCGCCATAAGCCACGGTCAGGCTGCTGGCGTCGATTTCCACCGTATCGCCGTTCGGATCGGAGGTGGTATCGGTCGCGTTGAGTTCGCCTTCGACGAGGACGCTTTGGCCATAGAAGGTCACCGGATCCAGGAAACTGGCGGCGCCGATTTGCATGTCGTGGCTGGCGCCTTGGCGGCCGATGATGATTTGGCTGAAGCCGTCGCGCAGGGCCGAGATTTCGCGGGTGCTGAGGCTCACGACGCCGGTCGCATCGACGGGCAGACCGGTGTTCTGGTCTTGGGCCGCGGTACCGATCGTATAAGTCCACGCGCTGGCGGTCGCGCTGAGGAGCAAGCGGCCGGTGCCGTGAATCTGATTGGCGCCGGACAGGAAGTCCATATCGCCGGCGGTCAGGGTGATATCTTCATGGCCCTGTTCGGTGGTCAGATCGCCGGACTTGAGGGTGAGCAGGCTATTATTGGCGGCGAGGTAGAGGTTAATGAGACCGTTGCCGGCGTCCACGGCGTGGGTCTGTTGGCCATCGACCACCGAGGCCAGCCACGCCGGCGTGGCGGTCTGCATCCAGGCCAGGCCCGGGAACAGGCCGCCGGCGAAGCTCACATTGGCCAGGGTATAGCCGGCCTGGCCGGTTGGGGTCCCGTCATCATTGGCCAGGACCAGGCTGTCCGTTTCCACGAAGTAGATGTCACCGGCGCCGCTGGCGGCGGTGATCGCCGTCAGTTCGGCGACGGTCGTGTCGATGGGTTGCTGGGCCGAGCCCAGGCCGTTCTTGGACTTGATGATGAGATGGCTGTTCGCGGCGAGGATTTGGGTGCCGCTGCCGTTGAGCACCGAGCCATCCGGCGCGAGCAGTCGAATCCAACCGGCCCCGAGTCCATCCGCGTTGTCGGCGGAGGAGACCAGCAGGTTCGCACTGAGGGTGATCCCGGCGCCGCTGCCGTAAACCCGGAGGTCCAGGTAACCGTTGTTGGTGGCGTCGAGCGGATGATTGACGGTCACCGTCAGGCGGGTTTCGAGGCTGATACTGGGGGCGTGAATTTCGGTCTGGATGTCCACGGCATTGGCCACGATTCGCAGGCTGGTGACACCGAGGTCCACGAGACTGCCGCCGGAATCGGCGGTCGTCACCGCGAGGTCGAAACTCGAGGCGGGCACGGTGGCCGAAGCGATGCCGGCGAAGTTCCGCAGCGGGGTTGTCACCGTCGTGACCGCCACGTTCGGATCCAGCAGCGTCAGGCGCTTGATCCCGTCGTCGTAGTTGACGGTGGTCGGACCGGAGAGCAATTGATGGTGGTTCAGTTGAATGGACGAGTCATTGGCGCCGGGCTGGTAAACCAGTTCGTTGCTGCCGTTCGGGTCGGTGAGATTCAGGGTTGCGGAGCCGCTGGCCGGATCGTAGCCGGTCACGAACACCTGGTCATTGCCGGAGCCCAGGGTCAGGCTGCTGACGCGATCACCAGTCAGGTTCAACTGGCCGGTGGTGCTCAAGTTGGCCCCGTCATAGCCGGCGGTGACAGTGGTGGTGTTGGCGGTGACTTGGGCGGCCAGGTCACTGGAGGTCGAGCTGAAATCCAGCGTTGAGCTGCCGCCCGTGGCGGTGATGCTGTCCTGGCCGAAATTGGCGGCGAAGAGGTACTGATTCGCGCCCGAGCCGGTGTTGATGGTTTCGTTGCCGGCGGCGACGTGGACGACGTTATTGCCGCTGCCGAGGGTGACTTGGGAGTTGCCGGCTCCGAGGGTGATGGCGTTATTGCCATTGCCGGTGGTCACCTGGCTGTTGCCGGCGCCCAGGGTGATCGTGTTGTTGCCATTGCCGGCCGTGATGACCTCGCCACCGGTGGCGCCACCGGCCGAGACGGTGATGGTGTTGTTCCCATTGCCGACGCTGATGGTATTGCTGCCCGCGCCGACGGTGATGCTGTTGTTGCCATTTTGGGCATGAATCTGGTCGTTGCCGTCGCCAACGGTGATGGTGTCGTTTTGCGGGCCGCCGTAGATCACGTCATTGCCGCCACCCGCGTAGATCGTGTTCACCCCGGTGCCGCCCTGGATGTAATCAAATCCGTCGGTGCTCCGCTGAACCAGGCCCGTATCCCCGGTTTGGCCGTCGCCGAAGAGCGTGGCATTGCCGCTGCCGTGGTCGATGATCTGATCGTTGCCGGGTCCGCCGTAGATGGTTACCGGCACATTGACGCCGGCGTCGATCTGGATCGAGTCATTGCCGGTGCCGGCGTCGGCGAAGATGCTGGTGACCTGGTTTGCCGGGAAGTCTTGCGTGGCACCCATGCCGATCACGCGGATCACAGCGCCATTGGCCGTGGATACATTTTCAACCACAAACGTCTCATCGATCTTGTCGGGGGCGACGTTCCGTTGATTGGCCTGCGGCCCCAGGTTGAGCGTGAGCCGGCCCGTCTGGTCCAGGGTCGCGACGTCCGGCGGCGGGGCGCTGCTCAGGTAGCCGAAGCTGAAGTGGGCGCTGCCACAGATGCTGTGCCAGCCGAAGAACCAGATGCTGATGCAGGCCTGGACATCGAAGGCGACCTCGCCGGTGGTGAAGATCGCATCCGCATCGATCGAGAAGCCGAAGATCAGGAAGGTGCCTTGACCGTGCAACTGGATTTCCAGGCCGGTGGTCCCGGTGCTGTCGTGGAACAGGCGCACCGCCATGCTGGCGCTGAACCCGAACACGCTTGGGTCGCCGAAGGTGATGCCGGCGCTGGCGGTGATGTCGAACGTGCCGTCGGAGCTGATGAAGCCGTAGGCCTGCACGGTGACGACATTAAACAGGCTGAACGTGAGCGGATTGCTCTGCGGGATATCGATCCGGAAGCCGCTCGAATCGATCGTAATGGTCAGGCTACCGGTCAGGTCGAACACCAGGATGTGCAGGTCGGCGTTGGTGACGGCGATTTGGAAAAAGTGCGCCGGTACGTTCAGGCTCGAGCCGTCCGCGAAGGTCGCGGTGCGCGTCTCGTTGGTCGTGTTGAGCTTCAACTCGAAGGTCCCCGTCAAGGTGAACACGCCGCTGAACCCGATGCCGTTCGGCACACTGAGGACCAGGTCCAGGGCCAGACCGGGGTCGGAACCGCCGTAGATTGCGGCGAAGCCCTGGACCGAAATCGTGGAGCCGAAGATCGTCAACGAGGCGTCGATTTGAATGACCAACTGGGTGGGATCGATCTTGAGTTCGAAGCTGCCGCTGATGGTGATCAGGTTGGCGATGTTCAACTGGCCGCCGATGAACAGGTCGAAGCTCTGCTTGGGTAGAGTGATGGTTTGAGTTCCATTGACCGCGCCGGTGGTGGTGTCCACGGTGAAGATGCTGACACTTTGAGTCGTGGCGGTCGTGTTGATCTCGAGGGCCAGCTTGCCGCTGAACGAGAACGTCGAGGTCCCGGCGCCGCCCAGGGTGACATCGAGCGTGCCGAACAGACCCGCCGAGGTGATGGTCAGCGAGCCACTGGCATTGAGGCTGCCCAGCGGATCGAGGTTCAGTTGCATGACGAATTCGAGGCTGAACCCGGTTGTGGTGATTTCGATGCCAAAGGCGCCGGTCAGGGAGATGAGCGGCGGCTGCGTTGGAATGCCCAAGCCGATGCTGCCGGAGCCTTCGATCAGGACGTAGAAGCCGGGGCTGCCGGCGGCCAGACCGCCGAAGGCAGGCGCGGCCCCCGGCACGGTGATGGTGCGTTGGCCGTTGACGACGGTCTCGATGCTGTTGCCGTCGAAGCCAAGCATGGTCGGGATGGCCGGCGTGACATCCGGGATGGTGTAAGTCACATCCTGGCCGGTGGTGTTCATGACCAAGGTGAAGTGGCCATTGATCGACATACCCGGTACGCTGATGTTGTCGTTGATCGTGAGATTCAACTCGGCGGCCAGGCCGGACGCGTTGATCACCAGCAGCCCGTTCGCCTGGAATTCGAGCAGTCGCGCCTGCGGCGGACCCAGGTCGATGGTGCCCTGGAAGAACATCTGCAAGCCGTTGGCGTTAATATCGATTGACAGGGTTGCGCTGGCGTAGAACAGGACGATACCGGCCTGCTGGAAGGAGCCGGCGGCGTTGATGAACAGGCTGAAATCGTACGGCTTCAGCGTGACGGACTGGCCATTCGGGTGATCCGAGTCCACGAGCGTTACGGTCTTTGCCGAACCGGTGGTGTTGAGCTGGAACGACGCGGAGCCGCTGAGAAAGATGCCGTATTGCTGCAAGCTCTTGAGGGCGTCGCCGGTGGTGATGGCCAGGGCGCCCCAGACTTCGATGGTACCGTTGTTGTTGTTGACGACGAGTTGGCCGGCGGCCTCGCCGACGGCGCCGGGCGGAGGCGAGGTGGAGGGCGGCGCGGTGAGCGGATCTTGTGACAGGAAGGAGACATACAAACCGGCGGTGAGGTCCACCGTGAAGCTGGTGGCGGTGAAGGTCAAGGTGATCTGGCCCTGGACATCGAGGAAGAGGGTGTTGCTGGCGAGGTCTTCGCGCACACCGCCGGCGATCGTGATCTGGAAGCCGGCGGCCGGGGTGATGGTCTGGGCCACCTTGTAACTGATGCTGATGGTCGGCGTGCCGGTCTGCGGCGTATTGAAGGTGATCGTCGTGCCATTGCGCACGAAAGTCGGGTTGGTGGCGCTGTCGGGCTGCGTGTTATTCACCGCGTTCCCGTTGACCGTCACCGTGACCGGCTGTCCATTCAACGGCGTCTGGGTCAGGACCACCGTGGTGCCGGGGCCGTTCAGGACCGGGTTGTCGGTGACGCTGCTGTTGGTGCCGCCAGAATTTGCGGTGTAGGTGACGCTGACGGCGGCGCCCGCCGGTTGCGGGCTGGTGAAGACCATCGTGTTGCCAAGCACCTGGTAATTGCTGTTGGCGACCGTGGCTCCATTGACCGTGACCGTGAGCGGTTGGCCACTGACGGGCGTTTGCGTGAGGGTCGCGACGGTCCCGGCCGGCTGCAGCAGCGGGGTGTCGGTTTGGGTGCCGATGTAGCCATTCTGCAGGGTCTGGGCGGTGATCGGGTTCCCGTTGGAATCGACAAAATTGAAGCCCAGATAACCCCACACGCTCATCCCGCCCGCGGCCCGCAGCGCCCCGCCCGGCTCGTCCAGGAGGAACAGGAATTGCCCGCTCCCATTCCGCAGGTCGCTCAGGTTGCCGTAGAAATAGGCATTGATGCTGAGTTCGCCGCCAAAGGTAGCGACGCCGGTGACCAGGATTTTGCCGGTGGTGTCGAAAGCCAGGTCCACGTCCGCGCGGAAGGCATCGGTCGAGGCATAGGCATCGTAGAGGGTGGCGCCGGCGTGGAACACGATCGGCCCTTCGAGCGAGCTGAAGCCGTTCTGCTGCGCCCCATTTTTCTGCAACGTGGCCACCTGGCTTTCCAATTGGGCGAGCCATTGGGTGGCGGTCTCGGAGGAAGGATTGGTTTCCTGCGCCAGGGTCCGCAGGTAGAAGGCGGCGGCTTCCGCCGAGCGCGTGTTGCCGTTGTAATTCTGCGTGAACGGATCGGCCACGCTCGAGCCAAAGTCCACGCCACCGCGCAAGTCGGTGATCGCGATGCCCGTGGTCGGCTCCAGGATGATCGGCACGCCGGCGTCGATGTAGAAGGAGAGCGGGCCAAAGGCGCTCAAGCCCAACCGCATGGTCAGGCCCATGCCGTCGATGTCGATCCCGCCCTCGATGCCGGCGAAGAACACCCGGCTGGCCACCGGCGTGGTGGTGTCGGTGTTGGAGATCACGTTGTTGTTGGCGTCGAACTTCATGATCCCGCCGATGAGCGAGCCGCTGACCGTGCCGCCGGCCAGGTTGCCGCTCACGCCCACATCGATCGCGCCGATCCCGATGATCGGGAACTGACCGGCGGCCAGCAGCGATGGGTCGATCTGGATGTCCTGCACCCCGCCGCTGAAACTCAGGCCCGTCAGGCCGGGGATGGTGCCGACCTGGGCGGAGAGGTCGATGATGAAATTGCTTGGATCGCTGTTGAAGTCTTTCCAGCGCAGCCCAATCGTCAAATCCTGCAAGGGCAACCAGGTGGGCCAGCCCAGCGCACTGGAGTCCTGGCCCTGGCCCAGACCCAGGCTGACGCCAAAGTTGGCTTCGGCCACCAAGTGGCCGTTGCCCATGACCGCAAAATTCTGCGCGCTGCCGTGAATGTTGATGCCGTTGAAGGATAACTTCGCCGATGCGCTCCCGACCGTCAGCAACGGATCGTTCGGCCCAGCCAGCGGGTTCAGGTCGAGATTGTCCGCGGTGAACGTCAGATAGGTGCCAACCGTTACCTGGAATTGGCCGGCGGTCAGGGTGAACCCGGCCAGATTCACCTGCGACGGCGTGAAATTGGACAAGTTCAGGAATGCATCGATCTTGAACGTGCCGACGACGCCGTATTGGGCGTTGGCGCCGGTGCCGTAAGGCGTGATGGACGCGGTGCCGACTTCGGTGGTAAACGTCGCCGAATCGACATGCAGGCTGATGCCGATGGTGATCCTGGGCTTGCTGGTGGCCTTGTCGAAGCCCAATGACAGGCCGTCCAGACTGATCCCCGGGTTGGTAAGTTGCAACGGGCCCAAGTTAATGTTCGTGCTTTGGAGCCCGATCGAGGACAGCGGGGCGATCTTGCGGCTGCCTTGTTCTTCACTGCTCACCCCGGGCTCCGCCGACTCTGACAGGATGCTGAAGTCGGTGGGAACGAACGGCTGGGTCAGCGTGAATCCATTGGGGCCGCCGAAGCTGAAGGCGAAGGTCCCGCCGAAGCTGAAGATCTGCTGCGCGTTCAGGATCAGCGCCAGCGTCACGCTGTTGCACTGGACGGTGGTGGTGATGGAGCCGCCGCCCGTGGCCTGTTTGGGCCGCTGGATGTCGAGCGATCCGCTGATCGTCACATAGCCGGCGATGTTCAGGCTCGCGTTGGTAACGGCGACGTCGTCCAGCCCGTTGGGATAGGTCGCATTGCCAACCGGGTAGGAGGTGTAGGTGATCGAGTCCGCCGAGATGGAGAGCAGGGTGTCGGTCTGCGACGCGTTGTTCGGGTCGGGGGCCATCAGCTTGATGGTTACGTTGGTGCCGGTCTGGGTGGAAACGCCGCTGGCTGTCGTCGAGGAATTCAGACTGCCCGTGATGACGACGATGTTGTCGATGTTGATGGCCGCGTTGTCCACGCCGATGCTCTCGTAGGGCGTCAGGGTGGCGCCGTTGAGTTTCGCGATCTGGTCGGGGCTCGAGAAAGCAATGTCCAGCGTGGCGTTGCCGAGCACCACAAATTTTGCGTTGCCGAAGGTGATGCCGGAAAGGTCATTCACCGTGCCCGTGATCGCAGGAGTCCAGGTCTTGCCATCCGCCGAACTGACGATAGTCCCGCCCGCGCCCACCGCGACGAAGGCCGAACCGCTGTAAGCGACCCCGAGCAGGTTCGTGGTGACGCCGGAGGTCTGGCTGGTCCAGCTCGCCCCGTCGGTTGAACTCAGGATGGTGCCGTTCGCGCCGACGGTGACGAAGGTGGTGCCGCCATAGACGATACTCACCAGGTCAACGGTGACACCGGAGGTCTGCTTGGTCCACGCCACCCCGTTGTTTGAACTCAGCAGGACGCCGCTTGCGCCGACGGCGACGAAATTGGTGCCGCCGTAAGCGACGCCGGCCAGATTGCCCGTGACACCGGAGGTTTGGCTGGTCCACGTCACCCCGTCGGGCGAAGTCAAAATCGTCCCGCCATCGCCCACCGCCACAAACTCACTGTTGCCGTAAGTGATGCCGTTGAGATTGGGCGTTGAGACAGGAGCGGCGCGGCTGGTCCACGTTACGCCGTCGGTAGAAGTCAGGATCGTGCCGTTGGCGCCGACCGCCACGAATTGTCCGTCGGCATAAGTGACAGCCGCCAGGCCGTTCCCGGTGACGGCATCGTGGCTGGTCCAGGTGACGCCATCCGGCGAGGTGAGAGTGGCCCCGGAGACACTGACCGCCACGAATTGCCCGGCCCCGTAAGCAATCCCGCTGAGCCCGTTGAGGGTTACGGCTCCCGAGGTGGCGCTGGTCCAGGTTGAACCATCCGGTGAGGTCAGGGCGGTTCCACTGGTGCCGACCACGATGGACTCGTTGACCGCGCTGGTCATGGTGTTGCGCTGGATGCTGACGGTGCCGGTGGCGCCAAAGGAGCCGCCGGTTCCGATGGCACCGAGCACCGACGCGGTCAGCGCATAGCCCTCGGTCGTATTGGTCTGGGTATTGCGGAAGATTGCCAGGCCCAGGGTGCCGTTGCTCACCTGCACGGCCTGACTGATGCCGGTCACCGTCCCGGTTACGCCACTGGCGCCGAACAGGAAGATGCTGCGCGGCTCGCCACTGGGACCGGTATCGCTCGTGAGGCTTACGGCGAAATTGCCGGTGAGGACCAGGAAATTATTGTCCAGGCCCAGGCTCAGGTTGCTGCCGGAGAAGCTCTCGACGTGGCCTTCGTCCGGACCGAAGTTGACGGTGACATTGGTGTTGCCAACGGGGATCGTTTGGTTGACGGGGCCGCCGGTGGTATTGATCCGCACGCCCATGGTGCCGGACAGGCTCAACACGCTGCTGAAGCCGACCAAGCTGACCCCGGCGGAAGCGTCCAGGGCATAGGTGGAGGAACCGCCATTGACGCAGGGATAGAACACGAGGCCGAGGGTCGCGTTGCTGATCTGGAGACCCATGTCATTGGCACCCTTCCCGTCGCCGGTGCCCAGGTAGGCGCTGATCCCGCTGGCGCCGACCAGCACCGTGGTGACCGAGCCGCTGACCGACTTGCCGAACGCGAAGCTGCCGTTGAGGGTCAAGAAACCCGGGATGCCCAGCGTGATGTTGCTGCCGCTGAACAATTCAATGTTGTTGGCGTTGGCGAAGCTGAGGCTGAAATTCGTTCCGTCGGGCAGCGGGATCGACTCGTTAACCGCCAAGCCGGTATTGTTGATTTCGACTCCCAGCGTCCCGCTCAAGGTCAGGATGTTGCTGAACCCGACCAGGCTCAGGTTGGTGGAACCTTCGAGGGCATAGGTGGTGGTGGTCGTGGGGTTGTTGGCCGGGTTGACCGTCTGGTAGAGGACCAGGCCGAGCGTGGTGCCGGTGATTTCCACGCCCATGCTGTGATCGCTGGTGCCCAGGAACGCGGAGCCTTGGTCGATGCCGACCTCGATCTTGGTGGTCGTGATGTTGGTCGTCGAGTCGGTGCTGACCGACTTGGTGAAAAGGAAGTTGCCGCTGACATCGACGAACCCACCCACGCTGATATCGATATTGGTCCCGCTGAACTCCGTCACCGCGGTCGCCGTGGAGAAATCGAACGTGAACGGCGTCGCGCTCCCCGGCACCGTGATCGAGTCGGTCACCGCCTGGCCAGTGGTATTGATCTTGACGCCCAGCGTGCCGCTGAGCGTGAGCACGCTGTCGAACCCGACCAATTGCGCCGTGGCCGAGCCTTCCAGCGCGTAGGTGGAGGTATGGCCGGTGGTGTCGCGGTAGAGCGCCAGGCCGAAGGTGGCGTTGCTGATCTGGACGCCCATGCTGCCGTCGCTGGTCCCCAGGAAGGCGTTGGCCTGGGTCACCGCCACCAGAATCTTGCTCAGGTTCCCACTGGCAGTCTCGCTGAAGGCGAAATTGCCGTTCACATTCACGAACCCGGCCACGCTCAAGGTCAGGTTCTGGCCGGTCACCTCGGTCAGGTTGCCCTCGGTGCTGGCAAAATTGACGGGGACGGAGCTGGTGCCGACGGTGACGGTCTGGTTGACCGCGCCGCCGGTGTTGTTGGCCCGCACGCCGATCGTCCCGCTCAGGGTCAGGATGTTCGCGAAGCCCAGCAGTTGGACGTCCGCCGATGCGCTCAGGGCGTAACTGCTGCCGGCCACGCTGTAGGTGACACTCAAGGTGGCGCCGGTGGGCTGGGCATTGGTGAAGGTGATCGTGCTGCCGCTGACGGTGTAATCGCTGCTCGTCAGCGTCTTGCTCGTGCCGCTGACTGTCTCGGTCACCGTCACCGGTTGGCCGCTCAACGGAGTCTGGCTCAGGGTGGTGGACTTGAGATCGGCGCTGAGCGTCGGGGTCTCAGTCACGGATTTGTTTTGCAGCAGCACCAAGCCGAATTGCCCATTGCTGAGCTGGAGCCCCATCTGGGTGCCGTTGTCGGTGACCCCGAAGAAGGCGTTGACCTTGGCAGCGCCGATCTGCATCTCGGTGACGCCGTTGTTGACGGTCTTGGTGAAGCTGAAATCGCCCGTCAACGTGACCACGCTCCCGATCGACAGATTGATGCTGGTCCCTTCGACGCTCTGGAGGTTGCCTTCCGTCAATCCGAATTGCAGCGGCAAGCTCGTGTTGCCGACGGTGACCGATTCGCTGACCGGGCCGCCAGTGGTATTGATGCGCACGTGGACCGTGCCGCTCAGGCTGAGAACCGACGAGTCGAAGCCGACCAGGGCCAAGGTCCCGGAGGCGTCGAGGGCGTAGGTTGTGCTGCCGGCCACGCTGTAAGCGACGCTCAAGGTGGCGCCCGCGGGCTGGGCGGAGGTGAAAGTGATCTTGCTGCCGCTGACGGTGTAATCGCTGCTGGTCAGCGTCGTGCTCGTGCCGCTGACCGTTTCGGTCACCGTCACCGGCTGACCGCTCAAGGGCGTCTTGCTCAGCGTCGTGGACAAACCGTCGGCGCTCAGGGCTGGGGCCTCGGTCAACGTGCTGGTGGTCCCGCTGTTGCGGAACAGGACCAGGGCCAACTGCCCATTGCTGAGGCTGACCCCCATGTCGTTGGCGGCCGTGCCCGAAGGATCGCCCAGACCGAAGAAGGCCTTTACGTTGTCGGCCCCGACCTTGATCTCGGTCGTGTTCCCGATCAGGGTCTTGCTGAAGGAGAAATCGCCGGTGATCGTGACGTAATTTGCGATCGTCAGCGAGAGATTCGTGCCGCTGAATGCCTCGAGGTTCGTTTCGTTCGGCTGCCCCGCCACGCTGCCATCGGTGAAGACCACCGGGATGCTAGTGCCGCCGACGGTGACCGAATCGCTCACGGCCGCGCCAGTGGTGTTGATGCGCACCGCCACGGTGCCGCTGAGGTTCAGCACATTGCTGAAGCCGAGCAATTGCACGCTGGCCGAGGCATCCAGGGCATAGACGTTCTTGGTCGGAGTGCCCGTCTGCGAGAGGATCAGGCCCATCTGCGCGTCGCTGATCTGGATCCCGGTCTTACCGCCGTTGGCGCCATCATCTACGCCGAGAAAGGCGTTGACGTTCGCCGCGCCGACCTTGATCTCGCTCCCGGATTTCTGGAAACTGAAATCGCCCGTCAACGACACGAAGTTGGCGATCGACAGGCTCAGACCGGTCCCGGTGAATTCCTCGATATTGGTCTCGTTCGGTTGACCCGCCACGCTGCCGTCGGTGAAGACCAGGTTTAGGTCGCCGCCGGGCACGGGTACGGTCTCGTTGACTGCCGCGCCGGTGGTGTTCACGCGCACCGCGGCGGTGCCGCTCAGGCTGAGGATGTTGTCAAAGCCGACCAGTTGGACTCCGGCCGAGGCGTCCAGGGCGTAGCTGGTGGTTTGGGTGCCATTGCTGACCGTGCGGTAGAGGACGGCCGCCAGTTGGCCGTTGGTGATTTGGACACCCTCGCTCTGGTCGGTCGTGCCCAGGAAAGCGTTTACCTGCGTCGCGCCGATCAGGATTTTGGTGGTGTTGGTGGCGTTGTCCACCTGCTCGGTGAACCCGAAGTTGCCGGTCAGGGTGACGAAGCCGGCGATCCCCAGGCTGATGCCCTGACCCGAGAAGTTCTCGAGGTTGCCTTCGCTGTCGGCGAAGTCGATGGGGACGATATTGTTGCCGACCGCGACCTGCTCATGCACCGCGCCGCCGGTGGTGTTGACCCGCACGGCGACCTGGCCGGAAAGGGTCAGCACGTTATTGAATCCCAGCAACTGCACCGCGGCCGTCGCTTCGAGGGCGTAGCTGGTGCTGGTAACCGCCGGGGTTTTGGAGGTATCGACGGTCTGGTAAAGCACCAGGCCCAGGGTGGCGTTGGACAACTGGAGGCCAACCCGGCCGTTGGCGTCGTTGGCGCCCAGGAAGGTGTTTACCTTGTCCGCCCCGACCAGAATCTTGGTGTTGTTGCCGCTGACAGTCTTGGTGAACGAAAAGTCGCCCGTGAGGCTTACGAAATTCGCGATCCCCAGCGACAAACCGGTTCCGCTGAATTGCTGGATCGCGGTGCCGTCCGCGAACGTGAGTTGGAATGGCGTGGGGCTGCCCGGAACGGCGATCGACTCGTTGACAGCCTGGCCGGTGGTATTGATGGCCACGCTGACCGTGCCGCTCAGCGTCAAGATGCTGTTAAATCCTACCAGGGCGACGGCCGCCGAGCCCTGCAGGGCGTAGGTGGTGGTCGTGGTCGCGGGGTTCGTGCTCGAGTCCACGCTCCGGTAAAGCGCCATGCCGAATGTCGTCCCGGTGATCTCGACGCCCATGCTCTGATCACTACTCCCGACAAACGCCTTGCCGCTGACGACCGCCACCTCGAGCTTCGTGGTCGTGATGGTTCCGCTGGTAACCGTTTGCTCGATGATCGTGAAGTCACCGCTGACCGTGACGAAATTCGCAACGTTCAGCGACACGTTCTGGCCCGAGATTTCTTCAATGTTCCGCTCATCCAGCGTGCTGCCGGTGCCATCGGTGAATGCCACGGTCACATTGCCGCCCGGGGTTGCGACCGTTTCGTTGACGGCCGCGCCAGTGGTGTTGATCCGCACCGCCATCGTCCCGCTCAGACTGAGGATGTTCGTGAAGCCCAGCAACTGGACCGTGCCGGAGGCCGTGAGGGCGTAATCGCTCGTGGACTGCGGTGTGCCGCTGCTGCTGTCCACCGTCTGGAACAGCACCGCCCCGAGGGTCCCATCGGAAAGCTGAACGCCCATCTGCTGACCGGTGGCGCCCGTTCCCACGAAGGCATTCACGTGCTCGGCGCCCAGCTCGATCTTCGTCGTCGTCACCTGGCCCTGGGTCGATACCGTCCTGCTGAAACTGAAATCTCCGGTCACCGACGCAAATGTTCCGATCGCCAGGTCCAGGCCAGTCCCGGAGAACTCCTCGACGGCGTCGCCGGTGTCAAACTGGAGCTGCACGCTGGAGCTGCCGGCCGCGATCATGGCGTTGACCTTGGCCCCGGTGGTGTTGACGCGGATATGGGCCGTGCCGCTCAGGGTCAGGATGTTGTTGAAGCCGATCAATTGGACGGCCGAGGAGGCGTCCAGGGCGTAGGTGCCAGCGCCGCCGCTGGCCTGGACCAGTTCCAAAGCCAGTTGCCCCGAGCTGATCTCGATCCCGACGGATTGGTCGCTGG
>JAGWYX010000676.1 GCA_018969165.1 Verrucomicrobiota bacterium | reverse complement strand
GCTACCGGGGTGGGTTCGAGCATTTCCCAGCCGACCTTCTCCTCGATCAATTCCTGGAGCGCGATGTCCGCTGCTCCGGTCCCGGGCGGGCACGAAACAACGGGTCGGCTGCCGGCGCCGCCGCCGGCGGTAAGCTGGCGGACCCGCCGCGAGATGATGTTAACCAGAACGTTGGGGTTGCCAACCTTCTCGAGTGCTTTCCTGACCAGTTCCGCGTTCAAATTGCCTCTTTCAAGTGAGTACACGAGCAGCCAACAATAGTACCCCGAGGACCGCACGCAACTAAAAAAGCAAAAAACTTTTCAACCCCGCCGCGGCGGTCGAGCCCAACCTCGGCACGGCAGGAAGGCCCGTCCCGCCTCACTCCTTTTGTTCCTTGGCCGCGCCGGTCTTGTAGTGGCTGGAGTAGTAGCGGTTCTGGTAGTAATAGTAGGAGTAGTAGTAAGCGTCCTTGCCCTCGAAATCAATGTCGTTCAACACCACGCCCAGGATGTGGATCCCCGCGTCCTGGATGCGCTGGATCGTGCGCCGGGCGTGGTCGCGCCGGATTTTGTTGAACTTGGCCACAAACACGACCCCGTCGGACATCGAGGCGATCATCAACGGGTCGCTGACCGCCGACACGGGGGGGCAATCCAGGAACACCCGGTCGTAGCGCTTGCGCGCTTCCTGGAGAAACTGGGTCATGCGCTTGGAGCCGACGAGTTCCGACGGGCTGGACGGGATGGCCCCGGCGCAGACCACGTCGAGGTTGGGCACCTCGGTGGCGTGGACCAGCTCTTCAAGTCCATCGGCATTGCTGGCCAGATAGGCGGACAGCCCCACCGGGCTGTGCAATTGAAAGGCCTTGTGCACGGAAGGCCGGCGCAGGTCCGCGTCCACCAGCAGCGTCTTGAGGCCCGTTTGCGCCGTGACGATGGCCAGGTTGGAGGCGAGCAACGACTTGCCCTCGGACGGGATCGCGCTGGTCACGGTCAGGACGTGGAACTTGTCGGAGTTTCGGGTCAACTGGACCGTGGCACGGATGGTGCGGAAGCCCTCGGCGGCATTGGACTGCGGATGCAGATGCGCCTGCAGGTCGCGCTCGACGACGCTGTTGGTTTTGATGTTGGGCACGTAACCCAGGAACGGCAGGCGCAGGTAAGTCTCGACGTCGTCCTGGGTCTTGATCGAATCATCGAGGTAGTTGACGAAGAACGCCAGGCCCAGGCCGGCGCCCAACCCGCCCACCACACCCAGGAACAAGGTCAGCAGGACGCGCGGTTTGACCGGCTTGAGCGGCGCGAAGGCCGGCGATTGGAGTTCGATATTGTTGGCCTTGGTGCGGGCGGCCATTTGCGTCTCCATTTGTTTGGCGAAGACATTGGTGTAAAGTTGCTTGTCCTGCGCGGCTTGAACCCGCAACTGCTCATACTTGATTCGCATCTTGCCCAGCGCCAGGATGTCGTCCTCCTTGGCTTTCACGAGTTTCCGGAGATCATCCGCGATTACCTGGGCAACGATCGCCCGGTTATTGATGGACTCCAGGATATTGGTCGCCCGTTCACCGATGGATTGTTTGAAAGAGGCCACCGATTGCGAGACCTCGATCACCGTCGGGTACTTCTCCTTGTAGCGCGTCCGCAAATCGCTCAACTCGGCCTCCGCCACCGCCAGGTTCTTCTTCAAATCCTGGATCAACGTGTCGCTGGTGATCTGGGGGATGCTGTAGAGCGGGACGCCACTGCGGAGGAACAACTTGACCTGGTCCTCGGCATTCACCGCCACGCTGGCGTCGATTTCCGCCTTGTCAAGCTCCTGCTGCGCCTCTTTGAGCGACTGGAGCAGGATGTTCTGCTGGTCGTCCAGCGAGGCCATGTGGTTTGTATCCAGGTAATTCTGCACCGCCGCCTCGTCCATCTGGACCTTGGCCTGCAGGTTCGAGCCTTCCTGCGACAGCCAGCGGTAGGACGCGAGCGAGTTGGTGATTTTTTTGGATAGGTTATCATCGATGAAGCTCCTGGCCAGGTCGTTGGCGATGGCCATTGCCTGCCGGGGGTTGGGGTGCTCGACCTGGATGTCCACCAGGCGGCTCAAGCGGATCGGCGCGATCGTGATGTCGCCTCCCACCGCCTTGACTAGGTCGCGCGCCTTGGCGTAGTGCGGATCCTCCTTGAGGTGGAGATCCTCGATCACCTTCTCGATCAATGAGCGGCTTTGCAGGTTTTTGTACTGCGTCTGGAGGTAATCCTGCTCCGGCGCAGCCAGGGGTAGGATGTCTTGCAGACTCAAGATGTTCTCCTGTTCCCGGTCAATCTGGAGCCGGGCCATCGCCCGGTAGATCGGGGTCGCCTTGAACAGGTAGATCAGGCACAGGGCGAACACCACGACGAACGCGGTTAACACCAGCCAGCGGCGTTCCAGCACAACGTGCCAGTAGTGCCGCAGATTGATGGTCTCGCCGGTCAGGTCTGCTCCGAACGCCGACGGCCCGGAGGCTTCGGTGAATGCTGGGTTTTCCATAGTCCTAGAACAAGGTTTGAGGCACCGTGATTACGTCGCCCGGTTCGAGCCAGATGGTCTTGCGCGGATCGTTCAGGTCCTTGAGCAGTTGCTGGAATTTATACGTCTTGGTGACGCCGTTCCGGGTGAACTTGATCTTCTTGAGATCGGCCATCTTCGTAAAGCCGCCCGCCTGGCCAATCGCCTCGGGGATGCTCCATTTCTGCTCCTCCGGGATGACCAGCGCTCCACCCTTGGTAACCTCTCCCATGACCGTGACGGTCCGGACCCGGTAGTTCTTGACGGTCACGACGATCTGGGGATTGACGAGGTAATCGGCCGCCAGCAGGTCGCGCAGCTTCTTTTGCGCCTCGAAGGCGGTTTCGCCCGCCACGTTCACGTTGCCCAACAAAGGGTAACTGATCTCGCCGCTGGCCTGCACCTTGCAGTCCAGGCAAAGGTTGGTCTCGCCGAGAACGAACACGTAGATCGTGTCCAGTGGGTGGATTCTGTAGTCGGTGACCGGCTCATCGGTCGCCGCGGCCTGGGCGGTGGAAGCGCCGATTGCGCCGAGCAAAGCCGCGCAGCAAACCATTGTCGCTGAAAAACAAACAGTCTTCATGTTCAGTATCCGAAGTTGAGCATAAGCGTAAGC
>JAGWYX010000675.1 GCA_018969165.1 Verrucomicrobiota bacterium | reverse complement strand
GACGTTCGATGACCTCCGGTAATCCGAAATCCTCGGACCCGCGCAGGTTAAAACCTGCGGCGACGGCCGTCCGGGGTGAGAATCCTCTGCTTTGAATTCGAGCTTGTGGCTCTCCCTCCGCTCGCCTTGAATACTCGGCGCAAATGGATAGACCGGAACATCCGCAAGCCACTCGTGACCGCGAGGCTGACCCGGCTTCAACGCCGGGGGGCCGCCGCGGCCGCAGGCATTCGATCCACCGGCCCCGCACGCCCAAGCTGTACGACCTATGCGACTGGATCACCGAAGGCGTGCTCTATTTCATGGTGCTGTTCGGGCCGTGGGCCTTCGGCACCACGCAAGTCTGGTCCACCTGGGTGATGAATGGCGCCGCGTATGTCACTGGGGCACTGTTGGTCACCAAGTGGATTGTCCGCTGGCAAACCGGTTATCAGCCGGTGCGGTCGGGGCGAGAATGGCAAGGAGCGAAGAGCGAAGAGCCGGAGGCAAAGGGCAGAGGGCGAGACGCAGGGAGCGAGGTGCAAAGGGCGCAGGGCGGGGGGCAGGGGGCGGAGGTCGGAGATGGGGCGGCAGAAGTCAGACACCAGATTGCAGTGGAGACGGCCTGTCCGCAGCCGGCCCGTCCGCGGGTGAGCCTCAACTGGTGTTTCTCGTGGTTGAACCGCATCTCGGCGCGCACGTTGACGCGATGCCTGGCGACGCTGACCGTCGTGGTGCTCGGCTACTGCCTGGTCAGCGCCGTGAATGCGCGGGCCACGTACGATTCAGCGCGGCGGCTCTTCGAGTACCACCAGTGCATCAACTGGTTGCCCCACAGCTACGACAGCAACAGCACCTGGTTCGTCTTCTGGCAGTATCTGGGCCTCGCATTCGTGTTCTGGGCCGTGCGCGATTGGCTCCTCGGCAAGACCCGACGGGAAAGACGCGGTTCGGAAACCGGAAGCCAGGGGCTAGGGGTCAGGGGTCAGGGGTCAGGGGTCGGAGGCCAGGGAGCAGAGGTCGGCGGTCAGAGGTCAGAAATCGGTGACCAGGAGCACCTCATTCCGCCTGTGGAGAAATCTCCAATCTACGATCTAAAATCTGAAATGGTTTCTCTCCCTTGCCATCTCCAACGCCTCCTCTGGGTGGTTTGCCTGAACGGCGCCGTGCTCGCGATGGAGGCCATCCTGCAACGGCTGTCGGGGACGAACAAACTGCTTTGGCTCCATGAACCCTACTGGAACAGGGACGCAGGATCGCAGTTCGGCCCGTTCGCCTACCGCGGGAACGCGGCCGAATACCTCCTCTTAGTCTGGCCCGTGTGCCTGGCCTTCTGGTGGGCGCTGCGGCGCGCTGCCAAACTCTCCTCCCGTAGCGCTGTCCATGCGGGCTCAGGCCCTCATGTTCCGCTTCACGGAAATCACTGAACTAGGAGCCTGTTTTTATCACAGTTCATTGGGAGGGACAGCGAGGATCTCCTCTCCCAGCCTGAGAGCGGAGCGCCCGTATCGAACTGGTCTGGGACCGGGCTCCTGGGAGGGTACTTTGGCTTGACCTGGACGCGGGCGTGGAAATCTCGCGTAATCCCATGAGGCCAGGAGGGCACTCACGCCGTTTGGCTGGAATCGGCGTGAAATGATCCAGGTAAGCTGATAGAGTTGATAAGCTGTCAGCATGCGGCATATTAGCAACCCAATCGGTTTCCGAGCTTGCAATAAGCCCAACTCTCCCAAAGGCGGGAAAGTTCGCGCTCCTCGCGGAAATCCCCCAATTTATCATGATAACTTTCTCCCCGTATATCGTGAACCGGAACAAGATTTATGAGGAAAGCAATTCCAGGCCCAGGCCCGACGACGAGCGGAACCACCGCGAGGCGGCGCTCCTGGCCAAGCTCGCGGCGGCGATGAAGGGCAAGCGGTATCCTCCCGATGGGATTTTAGGAGTCGCGATCTCGCGATTTGGAATAGGCGGCTCTTACCAACCGCTCAAGTTCCTCGACGCCCCGTCGCATCACCAGCCGCAGAAGTTGAAGGACATTGCGCCTGTATGCCGTTTCGTTGTCGAGCACCGCGCCGAGCAGCTCTCGGCACAGGGGATCACGTTGCAACTCAACACGGGCCACAGCCAAGAGTTTCGTCACCAGCCTTGACCATTGCTGGCGGACGGCCTCAGGGCTGAGCTTGAGTTCAACCGCCACCTGCTCTCCTTTGATGTGTTTCCTGTACACAAGATCGAAGAGCAGGCGTTCCTTGTCGCTGAGGTGAGTTCTCGCGGCAGCGTCAAATGCATCAACCAGCTTCTTTACAGCGCACAGGCGGTCGCTCAGCTCGGCTTCGTCAGCGGGTGTGACTTCCTCCGCGGGCATGAGGAGGTACCCGGCCAGCGGTTCGTCGCCTTGCTCCACCAGGCCAGACACGTAGCGCCCTTCCATCCGCATCACTTTCGCGGCACGATTCCAGGCAACCCGGTAGGCCCAAGCCTCCGGATTCGCGGGCAAATCGCCCTGCTGGTATCGGCGCCAAAGCAGAAGGAGAACGTGGTTGACAACTTCCTCGACGAGCTCCTCTCGGCCGTTACCGAACAGCAGCCTCGCCGCCCCTGCGGCGCGGGCAGGGACATTGGGAAATCTGCGGGTTAACTCGTCCAGGGGGAGTGTGTCGGTCGGGGATTTCGATTCGCTATTTTTCACAGTGTGCCTTTGGTTGAAGGTTATCTGTCAGGCTAACACACTCTATAAGAGTACGATGGGGTGTGGAATGTGACAACTGGCCCCTGGACAGGAATAATCGTGCGGGCTAAACCGCTCCTCCTTGCCGTCTCAGAAATAACTGCGCCGACAGAAACTACCCTCCGGGGCGACCTGGGGACGCATCATGGTGGCGCCCCACCGGCGCCAAAGTTATATCGCGCCCGGATGGGACTGCCTCCACTTCGCTGCCGTATCGCTGTGACTTGGCTTTGCCGCCACAAGTTCGGCCTCTTCGGAATCGCTCGCGTTGCAAAAACTATGAAACAGGGCACTGTGGAACGCGATGGCCATGCCGCGCTCAAGAGAATAACGCTTCCGCTCACCGTCTTTGCTGGTGGCAAATTCGCAGAACACTTGGCCCCGCGCCACGAACACGAACTCGTGGCCATCGTGACGGCCCCATGGAGTCG
>JAGWYX010000674.1 GCA_018969165.1 Verrucomicrobiota bacterium | reverse complement strand
TGCATCACCCGACCAGCTTCGATCTCTGGTCACGCGGCGCTGACGGCGCGGATGGCGGCGAGGGGCAAGGAGCCGATATCGGCAACTGGTAGCTTCGCGAGTCCTGGAACCGTGAAACGTTCTGTAACCAACTCAAGTTCTGGAATCACTTTGGCGGTCTGTGTTTTTCGCCGCATGGACTCCAGGAGCGGGGCGCCAAGGACAAGAGAACATCCCCAGGCCGATTCCGTGCCAACGCGCTGCGAGTTGAGGACAACTCGCGGTCCGCAGTCGCGAGACCCGACCGATTGGAAGTCTGAGGCGCGCCTCGCAGCAGCAAGCAGGTTGAAGCGGTCGCTTGCGCCGGATCGCCGAAGCGCCTTTTCGCTGGTCGAGCTGATGGTCGTGCTGGTGCTCATCGGCGTCCTCAGCGCGATGATTCTACCCGAAATGAAAGGCAGTTTCGAGGATGCCCTGCTGCGCTCGACCGCCCGCAAATTGATCGATGTCTTCGGTCTGGCCTACAGCCGGGCGGTGACGCTCAACCAGGTCCAGCGGGTGCGCCTGGACCGCCAGACCGGCCGCTACACCGTGGAACAGTCGCGGACGGAAGACGGCCAAGCATCCGGCTTCGCCCCCGTCCGCGACGTGCCAGAAAGCCAAGGCCTGCTGGACCCGCGCATCACCCTCGAAATCCAAACGGCCCGGGATTCAACCGGTCTCGGCTCCGCTGGCGACACGCGGTTCGTTTCCGGCGCCGACCTGGCCTTCGGGCCACGCGAGGATGCGATCTCGTTTTATCCCGACGGCACGGCCGACGCCGCGCAGGTCCTGCTCCGCGACCGCGCCGGGTTCCGGCTGATCCTGCGCCTCAATCCGATCACCGCGCGCGCCCAGGTGATCGCACGGGAGCCCTTGAGGAGCCAGACGGCAGCAACGGAGGGGGCTCAATGAAACTGGACCTGACAACCACATGCTTGGGAATTCCAGGACTCGCGTGATGGTCCCGCTGCACACCGCCGGCTTCTCGTTGGTGGAGGTGATGTGCGCCATCCTGATCCTGGGCATCGGCGTGGTGGGCTTGACCCACGGCCTGACGACCGCCTTGGACTCGAGCAAGGACTCCGAATACCAAACCACCGCCGCCCTCGTCGCGGCCGGCCGCATCGAGACCCTCCGCGCCGATGGCGACCTCGCCGAAGGCGAAACCGACGGTGACTGCGGCGCGGACCTCGCCCTCTACCACTGGCGGCAGTCGATCACCCGCACGCCGACCGACGGCTTATACGAAGTGACCGTCGCGGTGGAGAATGCGCAGTCCGGCAAGGCGATCTACGAGCTGAAGACTCTGCTCTTCGATCCATCCGTCTATAGCAACTTCCGGCCCGCAACCAATCGCCTGGATTCAACTCGGGACCAGCGTCCCAATCGGAGGAACCGATGAACACGCGCCGCTCCCGCCCCCTGGCCGCCGGGTTCACGCTGCTCGAGCTGACGATCAGCGCCGCGTTGATGGCGGTGATTCTGGTGTGCGCCTACCTCTGCTTGCGCGCCGGCGTGGCGAGCCAGAAACTCGTCGATACCCGCGCCGAGGCCCTCCAGACCGCGCGCGTCGCGCTGGCCTTAATCAGCGCCGACCTGCGGAGCGCCTGCCCGCTCTCCACTAAATTCGAGTTCCTGGGCATGCACCGCCAGTTGGGCGATGTCCAGGCCGACAACCTGGACTTCGCCACCCATCACTACGCCCCCCAGCGACCCCGCCAGGCCGATTACTGCGAAGTGAGTTACTTCTGCGAATCGGACCGGGACCCGACGCAGTTCACCCTCTGGCGCCGACGCAATCCCACCATCGCCCCCGATCCGTTGTCCGGTGGCAGCCGTGAGGAAATCGCCCGCGGCGTCCGCGGGCTCAGGTTCCAATACTACGATGGCTACGACTGGTACGATGACTGGGGCGATGTCACCGGTCGCCGCAAGGAACGCGACTCGACGCTCGAACCGGCCAACTTGACCGGCATGCCGGAAGCCGTCCGAGTCACTCTCTGGCTCGACCCAAACCCGCCGCCGGCCGGCGCTGGCCACCCGGCCCGTGATACCAATGAACCGCCCCTGGTCTTTCAGACCGTCGTCCGACTCAACCTCGCGGACCGGCCGCCGCCGCCGAGCGCTGGCGGCGCCACGACCAACGCCCTCCCGGCCACCAGCCAACCCGTGAGCGGGCCGACCGCTGGCAGCGGCTCCTGACCGATGCGCACTCGAGCTTCCATCCTCGTCGGCCTGCTCTGGGCGCTGGCCATCCTGTCGGTAATCGTGATCGGCGTTTTGCACACCGCCCGCCTGGACCTGGTGGTGGTCAAGAATTATGGCGACCTGATCCAGGCGCATTACCTGGCCCTGGCCGGCCTCGAAAAGGCCAAAGCCCTCCTCTACCAGGACGCCGTCTCTCGCCGGGAAAATCACCTGAATCATACCGGCGATCTCTACGACGCCCCGCTCCAGTTCCGCGACGTCCCGTTCGGCCGCGGCCAGTTCCGCGTCTTTCGGCCCGCGGCGCCGGCCACGGGTAGCGGCCTCGTCTATGGCATCAGCGACGAGGAATGCCGCCTCAATGTCAATTACGCCTCCGCCGACGAACTCGGCAAAATCTACGGCATGACCCCGGATCTCGTTGCCGCCATCCTCGATTGGCGCGACCCGGACAACGAGGTCTCCCCCGGCGGCGCCGAAGCCGACTATTACCTGGGCCTCCAACCCCCTTACCTGCCGCGCAACGGACCGCTGCAAACCGTGTCCGAACTTCTGATGGTCCGCGGCGTCACGCCTGTCCTCCTGTTCGGACCCTACGCCGGCTGGAACGGCCCGCCACTCGTGGCCCGGGCCGCAGGCGGTGCACCGGCACCGGCCGATAGCCCTTATCGCCCCGGCGAAAGCGGCTGGGCCCGCATCCTGACCGTCGATTCCATCGTGGAAAACGTAAACGCCGGCGGCGAGGACCGGGTGAACATCCAATCGGCTGACGAGAACAGCTTGAGTGCCGTGCGCGGGATTTCGCGCGAACTGGCTCGCGCCATCGTGGCCTACCGCGCCCAGCATCGCCTGGAATCCCTGGCCGATCTGCTGGACGTCACCCCCGTTCAAAATCCAGGTCGGCCGGGCGCCCA
>JAGWYX010000673.1 GCA_018969165.1 Verrucomicrobiota bacterium | reverse complement strand
CGGCAATGCGGTGGGGCGCAGTGAGTGACGTGACACGTCCTACTTCGGGCGCGACCGACGTGAAGTCGACGCTTATGACCGGAACGGAGATTTTCTTCTCGTCCCATAGCGCTTGGAGCGCTTCTTCCATGCGGTTCGCCTGGCTCTGCACGGAGTCGATAAGCACGCACGTCACATCCTGCCCTTTGATACGCCGTGTCTCAAACGCGTATTTTGCGCCGGGCTTCTTGTTTTTTTCATCCACCGCGTGGGTGGGCGGGAATATCTTGTCCCCAGGCCCACCTGCGGGTTCCAGTGTTGCCGTGCCCCGGATGGCAACCGTGTCTCCGGTGACGAGTTTCTTCAGTTCATCAGCGTTCAGCGGCATTTCATTTCCTTTCGTTATGAGGGTTCTGCTTCCGAAAATGTTCGAAGCGTGCGTGTTCGATGTATGGACTGATTATTCGATCCCGAATTTCGTCTGCTCGACCAGCGGTCGCATCGGCAAGCGATAAACAAGATGACGGTGGCCAATCTGAATCGCCGATTTCGGATTTCGGAGTTGCGAGCGATTCCAGAGCCAGGCCAGAACCACGGCAGCGGTTTTGCCCAGGCCGGTCGGCACTTTGATCAACTGTGATTTGCAGTTCATGCCGTGGCTCGCTGTGATGCCTTTCCGCGCTTGCGAAAGCGCGGCCCCGTTGAATATTGTTGGGTGTGACGAAGATGACTCTCGTGGTACCTGACGATGTGGTTGCAGCGCTCCGGCTGCCGCCCGACGAAATCGAATCGGCATTGCACCAGGAATTGGCGCTGGCCCTTTATCAACGCCAAGTTCTGACGATGGCAAAAGCCGCGGCGTTGGCGCAAATGTCCCGTTGGGAGTTCGAGGATTTGCTGTGCCGGCGTCACATCGAGCGGCCTTATTCCGAGGAAGATTTGGCTGCAGACCTCAGGTTCGCCCGGGAATTCCCGAAAGACCGCTAGCTCACTGGCGCGCGCGAGCCGTTCGCCGGTTCCGGTGTCCGGGTGGGCCAAGTCGCCATTGGCCTCCGTAGGCGAATCACCGCACGCCAACCAGCGCTGGTACACGCTCGCCGCGATGGCGACTCGAATGTGCGCAGCACGGGTGCGGAGCAGCCACCGTCGCTCGCCGGCAGATTGGCCCACACCACCCATGGTCGTCATTGGACTCCTCAGTTGGTTTAGCGGTCGGATTCTCTCCTCCGGCGTCGGGGTGACAAGCAAATAAGCGCGGGCGCCCGCCGGCTGGCAACGGCGAATGATGAGCCGTCCGCTGCGATTGAACTCTTCGTCCGGGTTTGGACGGTTTTTTGCCCAGGCCGATCGCTGGCGGTGACCTCGATCGTCACTTCCTCGCCGGCGGGCAGATCGGTCGTCGTCGGTAAGCATCAAGGATTTGGGGGTTCCGCGGCGGCGAGGCGCCGTTTCCAGATTTCGACGAGCGGGTGAAGGTCATTCTGATCGGCGGCCTCAAGCGCGGCGAAATAGCCGCCGCGTTCGATGTCGCCCTGCACCGCCACCACACGCTCGGCCAGCAACGGCGCGAGTTGGCTGTAGCTCAGGACGCCGCGCGTGGTTTCAAGGAAGCGGGTGGCTCGCTCCGGGCGTGTATCTCGCGCAGGGTCTGCAGACTCACCGGTTCGCCCTCGAAGGCCATGCTCCTCGCCACCCGCTCTGGGATGCTCTCCCAGCGGCGACGGGTTTTGTCTTGGGGCTGGAGTTTCCGCCAGCGGGCAATGGTGTCCTGCCAGTTCATCGACTGAACCATGCCCCATTTCCGATCCGGCATCAAGCGCCCAAAGTTCCTCCGAAACCCGCTCGAAAGTGCGCTGTTCCTCCAAGGTGGCCGTTCCGGCAACGATGTGGTCGGCGAAAACACGCAACGCGGTGGCTTGGTCTGCCGGGAATGGCAAGACGGCGATGACGCGGCGGATGACGGCGGCGAAAGTGTCGCCGTTGAAATTGCAGAACGGCGCCAGGCGTTGGCAGCGGCCACAGAGATCAGCGGCTTCGGACAGCGACATCTCTATGCAATGCCGGGATTCCCAGAGTTGCCGAGTCGGCTCGTAGCCATCGCTTGTGGGTTTGTGCAACGCGCCTTTCGGCTGGCAGAGTTGGCGGTTCGTCTCGACTATGACCGCCCAGGTGTACGGTTCGAGCCAAGACCGCTTCACGGTTGGCCCCCATTGGGTTTATACTTTCGGTGCTGGCCGCGGCTCGCGGTTTTTAAGGTGCCAATCTGGCATCTTAAAGCCTCCCATTCCTCCCGCGTGAGTCGGAATGTGAAATCTGCCGGGAAGCGGGCGGCATTCCGCTTCATGGCCCGGTTGAAATGCCCCGTTTCGACGCCATAAAGCAAGGCCAGTTCGCTATCGAGCATCACCGCCTCGCCGCGAACCGTGTAAATCTTTGGCAGAAGAATCTCGGCGCTCATATCAATCGCGGTTCTCCATTGTCGTGGCGACAGCCGTGGAGATCGAGATGGCTTAGCATGGGGTTACGCGGGTGGTGGTGGCAATAGTGGCGCCAGCATCCCGAAGGGATCCAAGCCTGTAGCCGGCGGTTGAGCGAGGAACGAGCGATACCACCGGAAGTCGGACCCGCAGGGCGCGCACCCCGGCGGGGTACCAGCAAGGGCGTTCAATCCAAGTATCGCTGGTCGTATTCCACGCCGGATTTTTCCAGGAACTCGATGAGTTCTTCGCGGAAGGATTTGGTCCGGTGATGTTTCTCCTGATTGGCAATGTAGGCTTGCACCGCTCCCCGCGCTGATGCGCTGACGGTGAATGCACCGTAGCCCTCCTGCCAGCGAAACGACGGGAGTCGAAGCTCCTCCGAGACCCAGGTGGAGGAGGATTTCTTCAACTCGCGCATGAAGTCGGAGAGGCAATGCGTGGGCTTGAGTGCGACGAGCAGATGAACGTGGTCCGCCGCTCCGCCGATGCCCTGTGGCACAGCGCCCCGACCTCGCACCGTGCCCCCGAGATATTCGTGAAGGCGCGTATGCCATTCGACCGCGATGAGCGGTTGGCGGTCTTTGGTCGCAAAGATTATGTGATAATGCAGGCTGGTGTGCGTGGAGGGCATAGTGTTGCGGTGCTGGCATCCCTGGGATGCGAATTGGACGGACCCGGGGTTCCGGTGGTTTA
>JAGWYX010000672.1 GCA_018969165.1 Verrucomicrobiota bacterium | reverse complement strand
AACCGGCCGAAGCCTTCCCATCGCAACCCGAAGCAGAGTTCGGTCAAATAATTCCGCAGCGTCACCAGGAATCCGCCTGTGAGAATGAGCCAGACCGTCGCCGGGTGAAGCATGGAACAAAAGATCGCCTCATACTGGTGATCCCCGCTGGCAATCTGCCACAGGATCTTTTCCAGGCGCCGCGCGGGCCCTGGTTTGGCCTTGCGCTCGGTCAACACGGCTTGATACAGCACCCGGCTCAGGACCGATGAACTGAAAAACAACCGGTGCAGCGCAAACACCACCGCGGCAAACCGGTTGTCGCGCCGGAAACGGTTCAGGACCGGGGCGTAGGCCCGCCGCAGGCTTTCCGCATCGACACCCTGCGTCAACACCGCCTCGACCAACGCCCGCGCCGTCTGTTGCGCCGAGAGAATGCCGTCCTTGTAAAGCCGCGCCGTCACGCTGTCGCCAATCGCCGCCATCCGGTCCGCGAACGGATGCCGAGCCGAACCGATCACCAGGTTCGGACTGCAAACACAGGCCGGGCGGAGCCTGGCGCCGGCCGGCAGCAGCTTGCGAATATGCGGCAGCGCCAGGAATTGTTGAATCAGCTCCCGATTCTTGCCGGGGTCCCGGGCGGCGTCGATGCTCGGACCAATCAGCACCACCGTCACAAACCCGCGCTTCGGCACCAGCGAGCACATCTCCAGGCGCAACTCCTTCGACCCATACTCGACAAAGTGCACCGCCTCGGCCAGGTTCGCCAGGAAACCCGGGTCCCCCTCGAGCTCGAATACCAAGGCGCGCCGCACCGGCGGCGGCGCGTAACCCGGCAGCGCCGCTTGCAGCGACGGACCGAGCCGATTGCGCACCACTGCGCCGCACACCGCTTCGTTGACGCCGGTGGCCAGAACCACCAGGTCCGCTTCAAGCGCGACCGCGCGGCCGTCCTGCCGGTAAGAGACGAGCGGCTTCCCCTCCGCCGCCTTCCGCACCTCGGTCACCTCGCCGCGGAGCAACTCGGCGCCCGCCCGGAGCGCCTCGCCCAGCAGGAACGCATCGAAACTGTGCACCCGATCGGTCCGGTGCCGCGGACGTGACCCGCGATACACCGAGAGCATCTCCCGGCCCTCGGGCACGTCCAGCTCGATGTTCTTCCAGTAACCTTGGATGGTGATGGAATGAATCCGGCTTTGAATCACCTCCGACGGGAGGCGCAGGCCCATCGACCCCAGCTCGTCGTTCAACTTCGGCGAAATCCCCCCGGCGCAGGAATTGCACCCCTGCCAGCCACCCACCTGGCAGGTGGACACTGGAGCGGAAACCGGCGTCCGCCGTTCAACAATCACCACCTTCAGTTCGACGCCCAGTTCCCCCGCCCGACGAAGCAGGTGGATGGCGAAGAAGGCGCCGGCCGGCCCGCCACCAATGACGGCCACGGTGCCGCCCGCGGGGAGCCGGATGCTCCTAGCAAGGCGCGCCTCAGACCGGATGAACCACGAATGGACACGAATGCACACGAACTTTAAAACCGTGGCTTCGCGTATCTCCGCGCGTTCTGGAGCCCGTCGGCTCCGCGCGCCTCGCTCATGGATTGCTTGCGGCGGAAAGCGACGCCAGAACCCGCCAACCTCCTTGTGGAGCGCGGGTCTGCGACCCGCAGCGGCGGCCAGACGGACGGGGCCTGGATTGTCTTCAATACCAACGGCAGGTCGAGCGTGCGGCGGCGCAGGTGTTGCGCTCCGCGCCAAAATGAGAAGTGCCGCGCCAGAACTGTGCTGAAACTTGACTTGCTTACAGCAAATTTCACGGTTCAAGGACTCTCGCCATGACAGTGCTTGCTTCCAATCGTTTGGCCCCATGCGCACGGACTCCGCCCGCGGCCGCCAAGGCCCCCGCCACTCCGGGGCCGGCCAGGCGCCCGGCGCGGCACCGCCCGCCGGCGAGCGGCGAGCGGCGGACGAGACGGGGCTATGCCGGTGATAACCTGTCATCGGGGGCAATGGGCGCCACACTTATTTTGGCGATTACTTCTCCTTTCTTGCGCTCGAAGTTGAAGTTGATGGACCTTCAAGCCGATAAACCGATGGCGAACCGGTCGCGTACTCTCGCACCAGGAACCAGCCGGCCCGGCGCCGGTCTCCAAGCCAACGATATATTTGACAAAATATATCGCCTCCTCTACTAATGCGCGCCGCACGATCTCGGTCCGCACCGACAGAAAGCCGCAACGGCAGTCACGATGAGCACACTTGCGTTCAAATCACAGTACCACGGCCACCGCCGCGCCGACCCGTGGCGTCGCCGCCGGGCCATGCCGGTTGCCTTCTGGCGGCTACTGCTGCTGCTGGCGCCCCTGGCCGCCCGGGCCGGCCCGCCGGCGGAGACCAGTCCATCCGATGTCGCGGGCGCGGCTCCATCGCGGGGCTGCCTGGCGGACTGGTTTGCGGGCGTGTCCCGGACCCAGGCCGAACAGCCGCACTGGATCACGCCGCTGGTGACGGTGACCCCGCGGTTGGAGGAGGAACTGCGCTACGACCAGGTCTGGCAGTCGAACCCGGGGGCGCGGGCCATGACCAGTTACGGCGGCGGCAAGGGATTGGAGCTGATCCCGGCCGAACGGATCGAGACCATCATCGGCCTGCCGGCCTGGCAAACCTGGAACCGGCCGGCGGGCACCGACGGGTGGAGCGACGAGAGTTTTCTGGTGAAGTATCGCCTGTGCGCGGCGAACGAGGAGAAGGGCAATTACATCGTCAGCCTGTTCCTGGGCCTGACGCTGCCCACGGGCAGCGACCACAATACGGCCAACCATGTGCTCATGACGCCGACACTGGCCGCCGGCAAGGGCTGGGGCAATTTCGACGTGCAGGGCACCCTGTCGGTCGGCCTCCCGGACAACGGTGCGTCGCCGAAGGGACTGGGAACGCCGCTGCTGTCCAACACGACCTTTCAGTACCGGATACTGAAGGTGTGCTGGCCGGAGTTCGAAATCAACTATGCCTATTGGCCGAACGGCGCGCGGGTCGGATTCAGCCAGGTGTTCCTGACGCCGGGCCTGGTGATCGGCCGGCTGGCCCTGTGGCGTCGCCTGGGTCTGACCTTCGGCGTCGGTTACCAGGTGGCGGTGACCGCCCGGCCGCTTTACAATCACAGTGTCATCCTGTCGGC
>JAGWYX010000671.1 GCA_018969165.1 Verrucomicrobiota bacterium | reverse complement strand
ATTGGTCGGGGGCGGTCGGCTCATCTCGGGGGTGGCGGCGATGGCGGCGCGGACCGAGTCATCCCAGCGTTTGTTGCCGGAGGCTTGCTGCCAAACCGGGTCGCGGATTTGACCGGCCCGGCTGACGGCCACCTCGACCTCGGCGACGAACCGGTCGTCCTGGAGATCGGCGGGGCGTTTCCATTTCGAGCGCAGCGCGGCTTCGAGCAGTCCCTTGTAAAGCATGATCGGGTCGGAACTGGTCTGCACGATCTTGCCGCCATCGAAACTGAATGTGGGTATGACCGTGGGGGGCGGCGCGATGACCGGGGCGACTGACTCCGCGGCGGGTGGCGGAGCCGGCGCCGATTCCCGGGGGACCTGGACCTTTGGGGCGGCGGCGGCCGGTTTGGGCACTTCCGGGCGCGGGGCCTCGGCCTTCGGCTTCTCGGGCGCCTTGGGTTTTTCCGGTGGCGGTTCTTTGACCATTTGGACGGTGATTTTCTTGAGTTGTTTGCCCAGCAACCCGTGACGGGCGGCGAAGAACACCAGCACCAAGACAAGAACGGCATGAAAGATCAGCGAGATCAGGAGGTTGACCCGGGAGGAGTTACGCCGTTTGCGGGGCGGGGCTTGAGGGAGGACAGCGGGCATGGGACTAGTTGAGGGGTTCGGTGGCCAGGTCCACTTTGGGGACATTGGCCTGCTGGCAGACATCGAGGACGGCGCGGATTTGTTTGTAGCGCGTCTGGCGGTCGCCGCGCACGATGACATTCAGGTCCGGGTCATCCACGCGCAGGCCGACCAGGGTTTGGAGCAACTGTGGCATGGCCACCTGGGCTTTATTCAGGTAGAGGGCGCCGTCGGCCTGGACGGTGATGTAATTGGCCTTGCGCGGCGGATCTTTCTCGTGGCGGGAAGCGCTCGGCAGGCTGAGGTCCAGGTCATTGACGATCGGCGTGGTGGTGATGATGAAGATGACCAGCAGGACGAACCCGAGGTCGAGCAACGGGGTGATGTTCAACTCCGTCAGGGCGCCGTGGGCGGAACGGGAGCACTTTTTCATCGGTCACCGGCGAAGACGGGTTCGTCCGTGAGGTTCGGCTCTGGGCTCCGCAAGGCGTCGAGCAGACGCCCGGCCAAGGCCTCGTTGGCGTCCTTGATTTCCTGGCCGAGGGGGCGGTTATCGACGTAACCATGCTCGAGCTGGGTGGCGTAACGGGTGTTGAAGGCGTCGAGTTCCTGCGTGATGGCGCGGATCGAGGTGACCATGAAATTGTAGGCGAACATGGCGGGGATGGCGACCAGGAGGCCGACCACGGTGGCGATGAGGGCGCCGGCGACGCCGGGGGCCATGGCAGTGAGGCTGGCGGCATTGGCGCGCGCGATGCCGGCAAACGTTTCCATGACGCCCCAGACCGTCCCCAGCAGCCCGATGAACGGGCCGCCGGCAACGGCCGTGGACAACACGATCATCCCTTTTTCGAGCGCCATGGCCTCGGCGGCGGCGGCTTCTTCGAGCACGGCCTTGACCGAGTCGAAGGAGGCGAGGCTGATGCGCGACTGGCCATTGACGGGGACGGGGTTGTGTTTGAGATGGTAATCGACCTCGTCCGCGCCGCGGCTGTAGAGGTGATAGGCGGGCGCGCCTTCGAAGTTCTCGGTCTTGCGCTGGATTTCCAGCGGGTCATGGCCGCGGTTGTAAGCCGCGAAGAAGCGTTTGGTCCATTTCCGCGCGATCCAGAGCTGGCGGAACTTGGTGATGATGACCGTCCAACTGAACAGCGAGAGGATCAGCAGGGCGCAGATGGTGGTTTTACCTTCCGGTGTGGCCTTTTCGAAGGCGAACTGCAACGCGCCGGAGGCGAACAGGGGAACCAACAGGTGGGTAGTCATAGGATTAATTTGCTTGTTTGGGGAGAATGACCGTGACGCGGCCGACGGTGCGGGCGAGGCGGATGTTGGCGGCCTGGGCCAGGCGGCGCTTTTCCTGGTCGTCGTTCTGGGAGTTGCCGCCGTTCAGGGCGGTGGTGCGCATCTGGGTGTCGCTGCTCAGGGCGCTTTGGCTGGCGCCGGCGGCGACGTTGACCGCGGCGAACCCGACCTGGGAGGAAGCGAGGTTGCCACTGGTGCTGACATTTTGGGAGAGCAATGCCGCATCGACGGACGTGCCGCCGACGTTGACGCTGCCGACGCCGATCACGCTGCCGGAGACGGTGCCGCCGGCCTGGACGCTGACGTTGCCCTGGGCCAGGGCGGTGACGCTGACATTTTGGAGGGCGGAAATGCTGATGTTCTGCTGGGCGAAGACCAGGCCCTTGACGCCCGCGCTGGCTTCGAGGTCCACGTTGGCGCCGATCACCCCGGAGCCGGTGGCGTCGATGCTCCCGGGGTAAAGCACTTTGCCGTTGGCGTCGGTGCTGCCGGCCACCAGCTTGACCGATGCGGCGGAGGAATCGACACCGTTGAGGGCGACTTGGACGATGCCGCCGGCGCTGGCGGTGATATTGCCTCGTGGCGCCTCGACCAGGATATCGCCGACGGGATTCGGCGAGTTGGGGATCGACGGATCGAGCGACGGCGGGAAGGTGGTGGCGAGGATGCCGCTGCCGGGGATGGTGGGCGTGTACGTCTTGACCTGGCCGGTGGCGGGATCGACATAGACCTTTTCGACGGAGACCGAGCCGTTGCCGCCGGTGCCGGCATCGACGTTGCCTTGCAGCGACTGGACGGTGACATTGCCGCCGTCGTAGGCCGCGATCCGGGAGCCATTGACGTTGATGTCGCCGTTGGCGACGACGGAGACATCGCTTTTGGCCACGGTGAAAATGCCGCGCGCGTACTGGTCGTTGCCGCTGAAGTCGCTCGAGCCGACGTTGACCGCGCCCTGGGCGTTGACGCGGACGTCGCCGCCGGCGAGCGAGCAGATCGTGGTCGAGAACATGTCGAGGTTGCCGGAGAGATTGACTTGAATGGCGGCGCCGGAGGGGCTGAGGGCGGCCAGGGCGGGGTTGTTGGCCGGGCCGACCGAGCGGATGCCGAGGGTAGCGCCCAGGTCCAGGTTATGCGCGGAGACGTTCAGCGTGCCGGGTCCGGCGATGAGGTAACCGCTGTTCGGGTTGAGTGGCACATCCTGGCTCTGGTGGAACAGCGCCTGCGCCGTCGTCGGGTCGA
>JAGWYX010000670.1 GCA_018969165.1 Verrucomicrobiota bacterium | reverse complement strand
CGCGCCAGGGCAACGCCAGCGCCGAACAGGCGCAGTCCCAATTGCAGCGACACCTGAGCGCGGAGCAACTCGCCGAGGGGCAGCGCCGGGCAGACGCCTTCTCGCCGCGATGACGCGGTGGAGCGGGATTTTAACAATCATATAAGTTGTTTAAATATAGAGACTTATGCTGAAAGACAAGCCCTGTTCGCCAATCGGGAGGAGCCCGTTCGGGTTAAAAAAAACCCGATTTAAACCTCAATTATGCGGTTGACATTTAATCTTGGGAAGCTACACTCCTTGCGAGTTTTATCGCGATACTGTCAACTTGGAGCAACTATATGAAACACTTCGGAAGTCGTTTGTCCACGTGGACGGCCTATGCCGCCACTCTTCTGGCTGCAACGTTGGTTGGAACCGCGCAGGCAAAAGAAGGATCCGCCACCGTTCGCGCGATTCGCGGGACGGCTGATTACTCGACTGGCGGTGGCACTTGGCAAAAGCTCAGCGTGGGGAAGGTGCTGGGCATGGGGGCAACCATCCGCACGGCGGCGGACTCGGAAGTTGACCTGTTCCTCAAGGACAACGGCCCGGTGGTGCGCGTGACTCCCGAGACCACCCTGGGATTGGACACGCTCCTGTTCGAGGAGACGGGTGACGAGACCGTCATCACCACCAAGTTGGATTTGAAGAACGGCCGCATTCTCGGCAACGTCAAGAAACTGGCGGCCGCCTCCAAGTACGAGGTGCAGATTCCCTCGGGCGTCGTGGGCATCCGCGGCACCGATTATGACATCAGCGCCGACGGCGTCGTCCGGGTGATCTCAGGTTTGGCGGTGGTGTTCTACACCGAAAACGGCGTTGCCAACCAGGCCCAGGTTTCCGAAGGGATGGCGTTCAATGCGCAGAACAAGCAGGTCACGCAAATCCCGCAGCAGGTGATCACCCAGCTTCAACAGGTGATCCAACAATTGCAGAATATCGTTCTCCAGTTGCAGGGGCCGGTGGTGGTGAATTTGCAGCCGCAGACCACGGTCCCGACCAGCACCACTGGGGAGTAGCCGTCGGGCTCAGGCGCCCAAGCGTTTTACCCCACCCCAGAGCAGCCTTGAGTTGCTCTGGGGTTTTTGTTTGGATCGGGCGCGTGAAGCTCGTTTCGGCGCGATTTGTCCCGATCCTGATCGCCAGCCTGGTGCTGCTGCTGGTGTGCTTGGGCCAGGCGCTGCGACCGGAGTTCCTCCAGCGCATCGAGTGGATGACCTACGATTGGCGGATGCGGGAGGCCGTCCGTTTCCACCCACCGATGGCCACGAACCTCTTCGGCTTCGTCTCGATCAGCGACGACAGCCTGCGGGTGATCAGTAACGGTACCCTGGGATTTGATTACGGCCTGTTGTGGCCGCGGTCTATTTACGGCCGAGTCATTCGGGAACTGACCCGCGAGCGAGCCAAGGGCATCGGCATCGATGTCCTGTTCGGCGAACGCCGAACCGACCACCCGCCCGTCGAAGTGGAGCCGGGCAAATTCATCAGCTCGGACGCCTTCCTGGCCCGGCAGCTCCAGTCGGCCAGCAACGTCGTGCTCGCTTCCACCAAGGACGTGATCCCGCCCGACCTGTTCCGCAAATACGCCTGGTCGCTCGGCGACGTCTCCAATGAACCGGACAGCGACGGCATCTTGCGCCGGGCGAGCGCCTTCGTGGATTGTCGCATGTGGGACCCGATCGTGCGCGGCGTCGCCGATGTGGAAGGGTGGGTGCTGACCAACGCCACGGTGGCAGGCGGCCAGGTTCTGATTCCAACGCCGGCCGGCACCAACGCCGTCATTCGACTCAGTGCCGGCGGTTACTACGATCCGGCCGAGCTGCCGCAGCGGCTCGAGGAACAGACCCGGTTGGCGCAGCGCAAGGTGCGCCTGCTGCGCAAAGCGTTCACCGACGAGCGCGTCTGGCACATGGGCATCGTGCTGGCGGCACGCGAACTGGATCTCGACCTCGCGCGGGCGACCGTCGATCTGCCCCACGGGCGCATCACCCTCCACGGCCCCCACAACCAGACGCGCGTCATCCCCGTCGATGCACAGGGGCGGTTTCTGATCGATTGGACCATCACGCTGCGGGATCCGCGGTTGGAATCGGAGCGATTCGAACACCTGCTCGCCGAGGATCTCGAGCATGAGGCGACCCACAACGCGCCGGATTCCGCCCAGTTCCGCGACCGCCTGGTCGTCATTGGTTCGACGGCGACGGGCAACGGCCTTTCGGACCGTGGCGCGACCCCGTTGGAGAAGAACACCTTTTTCACCAGCCATCACTGGAACGTCGCGAACGCCGTCCTCCTGAACCGGTTCATTACCCTCCCCTCACCCGTGATTGCTTACGCCATGATCGTCGCCCTTGGCATCGCGGCCGCGTGGCTGTCATGGCGGCTGAAGGTCATTCAGGCCTCGAGCGCCGTGCTGGCCCTGGCCGTCGGCTACGTCGCGGCCGGCCTTTACCTGTTCGTTCAACACCGCTACTGGCTGCCGCTGGTCCTGCCGGTTGCCGGCGCTTTGCTCATGACCCACCTCTGCATGGTCACCTACCGCGTCGTATTCGAGCAAAACGAACGCCGCCGCGTCAAATCGGTCTTTGCCAAGATCGTCTCGCCCAACGTCGTCAACGAGCTGCTCGGCGCCGAGAAACTCGCCCTGGGCGGCGCCCGCCGGCGCATCACGGTGTTCTTCGCGGATGTCCGCGGTTTCACCCAGATGACCGACGACAACCAATCCAAAGCCCTGCAATATGTCCGCGAGCACGGGCTGATCGGCGACGCCGCGGAGGCGCACTTTGACGCCAATGCGCGCGAGACCCTCAACACCGTCAACCTGTATCTGGCCATCATTTGCGACACCATCTTCCGCCACAACGGGACGCTCGATAAGTACATTGGCGATTGCGTCATGGCCTTCTGGGGCGCGCCGACGCCTAATGAACGTCATGCCCAGGACTGTGTCCGGGCCGCGATCGACGCCCAGCGGGCCATGCACGCCGCCAACCAGGAGCGCTTTGCCGAAAACAAGCGGCGCGAGGCGGAAAACAAGACCCGCCTGACCGCCGGCCAGCCACCCCTGCCCATGCTGCCGCTGCTGTCCCTCGGCACCGGCATTAATACGGGTGAGGTGATCGTCGGGTTGAT
>JAGWYX010000669.1 GCA_018969165.1 Verrucomicrobiota bacterium | reverse complement strand
AGAGCGCGTGGAGGTCGTCGATCATGCGCTCGAGTGGAAAGCGGTCCTGGACGAGTTGTTGGCCGCGCTGTCCGAGGCGCTGCCGCAGGGACGGATCGGCGGCCAAACGGAGGACGCGGTCGGCGAGGCCGTCGAGGTCGTGAGAGGAGAGCAGGAAGCCGGTTTCGTTGTCGTGGCAAACCTCGCGGGCGCCGTCACAATCGTAGGCGACGACCGGTCGAGCGGTGGCGAGGGCTTGGGGCAGGGCGCGGGGCAATCCCTCGCGCAGGGAAAGGTGCACGAGCAGGTCCATGGCGCCAAGATAGCGTGGCACCAGGTCGGGTGGCACGAGGCCGGCGAACACGAAATGTTTCTCGAGGCCAAGGCGCTGCACGCGGCGGGCGAACCGCTCGCGCCAGGGGCCGTCGCCCACCAGGAGGAATCTCAATTGCGGACAACGCTCGACGAGGCGCGGGGCGATGGCGAGCAAGTCCGCGTGCCCCTTGAGTTTGAAGAGGCGGGCGATCTTGCCCACGACGACGTTGGCGGGTGTGAAACCCAGCTCCGCTCGCAGGCCTGGATCCTCGGCGGCGGCCAGGAATGGGTGGAGGTCGAAGCCGCTGACGATGCGGCTGTATTGATTTGGTTGGCCGATGCCGGCGGCCAGGTACTGGTCCTGCATGGCGTCGGCGACGACCACGAAATGGGTGGTGACGCGGGCGGCCAGGCGCTCGGCGCCGCGGAAGACGGCATTGGCAAGCGGTCCCTGGAAGCGGCCGAACGATGGTCCGTGGATCGTGTGAACGATGATGGGAACTCGAGCGCGGTGGGCGGCCAGGCGTCCGAGAATGCCGGCCTTGCCGCTGTGGGTGTGGACGATGGCCGGCGAGTCTGCGCGAAACAGGCAGGTGAGCCGACGGAGGGCGCGCCAGTCTTTCCAGGGGTGCACGGGGCGGACCAGGTGGGGCACACAGGAATAGGCGTCGCCCATGGGCGCCAGGCGGGCCTCCAGTGAGCCTTCCGGTCCGGTGGTGGGACCGGAGATCAGGCGCACCTCCAGGCCGGGTCGCCGGCTGAGTTCCAGCACCGAGGCGATGGTATTTTCCTGCGCGCCACCGACGATCAACCGGGTGATGACGTGGGTGACCCGCATCAGCGGCCGGTCTTCAGTTCTTTCAGTCGTTGGGAGACGAGATTGCGTTCCTTGATCTGCTCGGGGGTGGTCGCCGGCGGCACGAACCGCAGGTAAAGGTCATAGTACTTCTTGACCGCCGCCGCGTCTTTCTTGCGGTAGGCGATTTCTCCCAGCCCGTAGTAGAGGCGGTAGGAATCGGGGATCACGTTCAACAGGGCCTCGTAATCGCGCTGCGAGGCGTCCAACCGCTCGGTCTGGAGATTGGCGATGGCGCGATTGAGCAAGGCCGCGACATACGATTCGGAGTTCTTCGGGGCTAACGCCAGTATCCGGTCCAGCGGCGCGATGGCGTCGGCGTAGGCCCCCGACTGGATGAGCACGACGCTGCGGGCGAGCAGGGCGTCGATGCTATCCGGGACCTGTTTGAGCCGTCGATCGATCACCGCCAGGGCCTCCGGGTAACGGTGGAGCGACAGGTACATCTGGTAGAGTCGATCCGAGATTTTGGCGTCGTCGGGGAACGCCGCCTGGGCGGTGCGCAAGACCTGCTCAGCCCGCGTGTAGTTGGTCTTCAAGAAATAGGCGTAGGCTTCAAGGCAGGCCAGGTCCACCTGGTTGGTGGCGCTGAGCGGGGTGCGATCGGCGCCGCGGTGGATGTCCCCGACGAGCTTGAGGGCGGGGTCGGGGAAACCGGTCTGGAGGTAAGTGCCGGCCAACTCGAAGCGCGCGTTGACATTGTCCGGGTCGAACGCCAAGGCGCGCTGGAAATTCACGGCGGCCTGCCGGCGCAGTTCGTTCCGGGTGAATTCGCGGGCGATCACGTAGCAGAAATTCCCGTCGTCGAACGGGCCGTTGTCCTCGAGCACCGCGTCCCAACTGGTGTATTGACCCAGGCGTTCCTCGACGGATTTGTTGAGGTCGCGAGTGCGGGTGGCTTCGCCGGCCAGGCGGCGGTTGGACTCGCGGTTGACCTTGGCCGCGATATTCTTGGGGTTCAGGGCCAGGGCGTCCTCGAAGCACTTGCCGGCTTCTTTGAGGTGGCCGGTGCGCTGCAATTCCACTCCCCAGTAGTCCAACGCCCGCGAATAAAAGTAGCCGACAAATTCGGCGTCGGTGACGCCGGGGTCGTTTTGCTCGCGTTGCACCAGCGGTTCGAGGGCGGCCAGGGTGGGCCCCGCCTGCCGCCAGAAGGCCTCGTTTTCTCGCGCCGACTGGGTGGAGAGCGGTGGGGGCGTCAATTGGTTCGGCGGGTAGGGTTGGAGGCGAAACAGGAGGCCGCGCGGCTCAGGGTAGAGCGCCTCGAAGTAGAAGCCGAAACTGGGATGCAGGTAATAGACCTCGTTGGATTGGGCCTGGCGGTAGATCAGGGCGATCAACTGCCCGGCGTCGATGGTGGCGGGCAAATTGGGCTTGTCCCAGCCGGCCGGCCAGCGTCCGGGATAGTGTTGCGCCAGGTGTTGCTGATACACCCGGTAGCGCATCGAGCGGGTGTCCAGCAGCACCTCGCGGTCAGGCGTCCCGGTCCGCTCCAGGGCCGCCTCCAGCAGGAGCAGGGACAAGGGATCATCGCTCATGACCACCGCGCCCCGGGCGGGCAAGGATCGGGCCAAGGTGCTCGCCAGCTTGGCCAGTTCGGGTCCATTGTTTTCGCGCAAGACCGGCAAGTTCCGGTAAAGCAGGATTGCGGGCACGGCGATCAAGGCCAGCCGCACGGCGAGCTGGAACAGGGCGTTGATGGCCTTTCTGAGGTCGGAGGTGCGTCGCCAGGGCTTGACGCCTTCGTCCCGAAAGACCAGCAGGAGATAGCCGCTGTAATAGCCGACGCACAGGGCGCCCAGGTAGTAGAAGGTTAACATGGGCAACCCGCCGCCCAGGGCGCGCGGGCTGAAAGGCGGGTCAAACGCCACCCAGAGGCAAACCGCCAGGAACATCACGTGCACCAGCCGGAACATCACCGTCGTCAACGCGGCGCCCACGACGCTCACATCGCCAAAGGAAGTTGGCCAGCGGATGCCCATCAGCAGCACCGGCAGGATCGAGGTCAGACC
>JAGWYX010000668.1 GCA_018969165.1 Verrucomicrobiota bacterium | reverse complement strand
CTAACGACCTTCTCACTGGGTCTGCTGCGCCCGGTAGAACCGATGGGCCGCGTTGGTCGAACCGGGGTCAACCAGGTTGCTCGAGCTGCCGGTCAACGCAACGCTCGCCAGTGCCAACCAATTCGTGGACGCAACATTGGTGTTGACTTGAATCTGGTAGGTGTGACCGGCCAGCCCAGTGAGGGTCAACAGCGCGTTGGTGCGAAAGGCAATGCTCAGGGACACGGCCGCGGTCCCGCCGACCGGCGTGATGGCGAAGCTCTGCAAGCCAACCAGGTACGCCGGCAACATTGGAACCGCGTTGGTGGCTGTCTGCCCGCCGGTCGCGAGCGTCAGCATGATTGATTTACCGGTCAGGGCCCCGGGAGTCGTCAGGGCGGATTCGTAAGTCGCCGCCCCCGACCAGGCCCGCACCTGCACCACCGCATTCGAAGTGGCCGGCACGCCGGGGATCGCGCGCGAGGCGTTGGTGCCGACATTGAAATAACCCGCCCACGACCCAGACATAAAGCCGGCCGCGGGTCCGACCGGCTGCAGCTTGGTTTCGGTCGTGCCGGCGGGGCCGGCATATAATTCGACCAGCGCGTTGGTCATCAGCGCGCCGTCGAGCCTCGGGCCGCCCACGCCGTCGGTCACGGGGGCATCGAGCTGAGCGGCCGTCGCATGATTGAAGAACAGGACGGTGCCCTGGGCCCAGGCGGCCGCGCTGGTCAGGCAACCGCAGAGCAGGATGATCGGGAGTTTCATAAGCGATGAGGTCGGTTGCATAGCTTCGCTGTCAAAAGTTATAAGTCTGCACCCAATTGGTCGCCCCAGCTTTCCATACAAAGAACGATTCGCCGACGTTCACCATTGGTGGGACGGTCCACGACCCGAAGTCGTAGGTGTAAACCAGGTAAGTGCCCGAGGCGTTATCATAACGATAAATCATGTCGCCGTCCGCCACGGGAAAACTCAAGCCCGCATCCAGCCGCCCCTCCAGCGGCAGCATCGAACTGACCAATGAAAGCCCGGCAGGGAGCGAGTTGGTATAGGGCACATTCGCCGCCACGGAGCCGACGAACGTCAGGTTGGTGGGCCCCGCAGGATTGAAGAGAAACGCCCCTTGGCCCGGGGCCAGCGTCATCCCCGGATTGGACCACGCGCCGGCTTGGAAGACGTTGGCCGAAAACGTCAGGTTGGTCGGGTTCAACTTGAAAAGGGTCATCCCGTCGCTCACGCCGTTGGTCAACACCTCGCTCACCGTGTTGCTACCAGCGTTCAGTGGGTTGGCGATCAGCGAAAAGCCGGTGGGCGCGGGCACGTCCAGGTAACCGACGATATTGACCTGGTTGGTCTGGGCGGTGGCCGCGGGCGCGGCGGCCAACACCACCAGGCCGCAGAGGAGCGGGGCCACGCGATTGCTCAAAGGCCGTATCGCTCCGGATCGAGTCGGGCCGGCGAGGCGCGCCGCGGTGACGGGCCTGTGCAGGGAACGTTCGAGGATTCTTGAATGAGAGGACATAAAGCCAGGCTGCGCCGCGTTAGAAGGAATAGGTTTGCACCCAGTTGGTGGCCGCCGCCTTCCAGACAAAAAACGACTCGGCCAAGTTCACCACCGGCGGGACGGTCCACGAACCGAAGTCATAAGTGTAAACCTCGTAGGCGCTCAAGGCGTTGTTGTAGCGGTAAATGACGTCGCCGTCGGCAACCGGAAAACCCAGTGTCGTATCCAATCGCCCGCCTTCCGGCAGCATCGAGCTGACCAGGGACAGGCCGGCGGGGAGCGAGTTGGTGTAGGACACGTTGCCGAGGAGTTCGCCAACGAAGGTAAGCGTCGCGGGCGCGCCCGGGTTAAACAGGAACGCGCCTTCGCCCGGGGCCAGCGACATGGTCGGGTCACTCCACGCCCCGCCTTGGAATTGGTTGGCGGAGAAAGTCAGGTTGGTCGGGTTCAGTTTGAACAGCGTCATTCCCTCGACCACGCCATTGGTCAGGACGGCAGTGACGGTGTTGTCGCCCTGGTTCAGTGGGTTGGCGATCAGCGAAAAGCGGGTCGGCACTTGGAGCTGGACGTAACCCACCGGCGCTTTTACCCGGACGGCCGTAAACGTCAGCAGGCAGATCCCGACGAGCACGCCGAATCGAGTCGGCCGACGGAAAAGCACTTCAAGTACTTTCATAAAGTTCAGTTCCTGCCTCGTAAACGCGCATCTTCATACCAGAAGTCCGGCTCCAGATCAACCTTCATTCCCGTGGGTGTTCCCCCCCAGCAACCGCGGTGGAAACCCAATAGGCGATATCGCCCATGATCCGCGCCATACACGCGGAAAGGGGTAGGGCGGCGCTGCCACGCCGCCGGGCCGAGCGGCCGCTCGGCCCTGCCGCGGTCCGGTTCATGGGAAGCCTCGATTCGCGATGGCGCAGGCAATGGGCACCTGAACCGCGGCACCTCCTCTCCCCTGCCCGGTAGCAGCCGACGTGAGTCGGCTCCATTTCTTTGGCGAGCAGATGGAGCGGACTGACGTCCGTTGCTACCCGGTTCATGGGGAGATCCGCATGAGGTCTGAGCCGCGCCCCGCTAGGGAACGGTGTCCGGCGTGACACGCGCCTCGGTGGACAGCCGGTAAGGCTGACCGGTCGGCGAGGTCAATTCGACCTCGACCAGGAAGGCGCGGAATCCTTGCGCCGGCTGGGGGACCGCCACCGCGGCCCGCTCGCCGCCGGGAGGAACCTCCAGTTCGCGGGCCGTCCACTTGGCCTCGCGAAAGTCGCGAGTGGGCGAGGTTGCCGTCCACAGCCGGAGGGCGCGCGCGGGGCGATTGAGTTCGACGGCGAGGCTTGCGCCGGCGGGGGTTTGCGCGATCTGCCAATCCATTTGCGGCAATGGCTGGTGGTCGGCGATCAGGGCGAACCAAGCCGCCAGCGACTGGATGGCCTCCTTGCCGCCACCCAGGTCATGACCGGCGTTGGGCGTCTGGTAGATGAGTTTGGGTGCTGGCAAATCCCGCCAGTAATTCCGCAGCGAATCGACGGTCCAGTAGCGGTCGTTGGTGCCGAGCAACAGCAATTTGGGCATCGTGTAGCGCTGCCGATAGCTGTAAGGGTCCACCCATTGCCGCAACTGGACCATGCGCGGTTCGTCCAGTTTGCCCATCAAGCCGAGGTTGGTGTAGTCCTGAATCTGC
>JAGWYX010000667.1 GCA_018969165.1 Verrucomicrobiota bacterium | reverse complement strand
AGTATCGCTGGGATACACTCCCGGTCTCGCGCCTAGCCAGAAGCCAAAAGCGACGCCACAAACTGTATTCTATCCCAGGGTCTGGTCAGTAAATTGGGCCCGCCACTCGGCGAGCACAGGTCTTCTGCTCTACGCGGTGTGCTATGGACGCAATTCCTTCGTCGTCGTGGGCGACTTTGGCACGATCCTGCAGTCAGGCAATCTTGCCCAGCCGACCCAGGGGCCAATGGTCTTACTAACAGGCGGTGCGGCGCAGGCGGCACTCTCCAGGTTGGTCGGCCAATCGTACGCCCTGCAGGCATCCACCGATTTGACGAACTGGGCGACCTGGACCAACATCGCGCTGGCGAGGACACCCGAACAGTTTGTCGATACATCGGTGACCAATTCTCCGGGGCGCCTTTACCGGGCGGTGTTCATGCCGTGACGAGATACCAGGCGCACGAGTTCGAATTGAGCCGTCAACCGAATCGCGGCCGAAGATGACGGCGTCAGTCGCACGCCAGCTTCCTTCGGCCTCCATCTGATCAACCGAGGACCGCCGACGCAAAATCGCAGGTCCGATGAACCAGGAACGCGTCACCGCCGGTTGCCGAAGGGCTGGGAGAAGAATTCGTCCACGACGCGGTTGAATTCGGCGGCGTGCTCGTGGAGGGTCGCGTGCCCCGAGCACGGCACCACCCAAAGCGCGCCGCGCGGGAGGCTCCGGAAAATCTGCATTGTATGTTCGATCGAGATCAGGTCGTGGTCGCCACAGATGACCAGCGCTGGACAACGAATCGAATGCAGGCTGGCCAACGAAATGTGAGGCTGCGTCCAGTCGAGCATAAACAGTTTCCAGTCGTTCCGCTGCTTCGCGGTGGTCCAGACGGTATGCTGGTTCGTCTCGTAGTGTTTCTGGTCTGCCTCCCATACCCCCGGGGCAAAAGCCGAAGCATCGGGCCACAGGTTCGCTCCTGTCGCCGCCAGTTTGATGACCTTGTCCGGGTGGCGCATTGCCAACCGCAGCGCGACGATCCCGCCGTCGCTCCACCCGATGACATACGCCGCGCGGACGTGGAGGGCGTCGAGCAAGGCCGCCTCGTCGTCGGCCATCCTCTCGAACGTGAGCGTTGGGCCCGGGTCCGTCGATTTTCCCTGTGCCCGGCTATCGGCGACAATCACTTTATAGCGCGCCGCGAAATAGGGAATGTTTGGGGCGAAGCTTTTGATGCTGCCGTGATTGCCGTGGATCATCAGCAACGGCCCACCTTTCCCGTAAACCTCGCAGTACATCCTGAACCCGCGGATATTGTAATAGCGCCCGACGGCCGGATTATCGCCATAGGCAATCGGCATTTCGCCGGCAACCGCGCCGGTAACGAAAACCTGCAGAACGGCGAGGGCCGTGAGAATCGCTTTCATACCTGGAATGCTCCCCAAAACCTGACCTGTGGTTAAGCTTAAAAACAACCATTGGCCGGATCGTAACCGTTCAAGTAGGCACGCCTGGCTGAGGTGTCACGCCCGTGGCCAGCGGGCGGAGCGTGCAGCCCAGGGCCGTCCCCTGTCCGCAAGTGCGCCGCTGAACGCAGCGCGCCGTCCCTACCTGAACAGTTGCGTTGGATTCCTTGGGAGTAATTCACACTTTGCGGGCAAGCATGCCTTCATACAAAGCTTCCATGTTCCGGGCGAACGCGGTGGTATCGCAGATGGAAGCTCCGGTCAGGTGTCGGCGCAGGCCACGTCGGAACTCGGCCAAATGCGGCAAAGCGTCGGGAGCGTGCGCCCGGGCAATGGCGCGCTCGACATAATCCTCGACGCTGTCGGCGACGAACTCGGCGAGGCCGGCGGCATGGAGAATGGAAGCGCTTTGCCGTGCCGCCCAGCGATCGCCGGAGAACGCGAGCACCGGGACCCCTTGCCACAGCGCTTCCATAGTGGTCGTTGCACCGTTGTAGGGGAACGGATCCAGCGCCAGGTCAACGTGGCGGTAAGCGGCGAGGAAATCCAAATGTTGGGCGGGTCCATCCATGATGAGCCGGTGGGGCGAAACGCCGCACCGCGCGAACCGTTGCGCGAGGAACTCCCGGGCCTCGGGACAGTTCAAGCCGGAGTTCTTCAGGAATAATCTCGCCGCCGGACACCGCGAAAGGATTCGCGACCAGGCCTCGACGACCGGCGGGGTGAGCTTGTAGGAGGAGGCCAGGCACCCGAAGGTGAATTGCCCCGTGGAAAGACCGGGTGGCTCGGTGACTTCCGGGACCGGGTGCGACACTTCGAAGGTCAGGTATGAACCGGGGACACGCAGGACCTTCTCTGAATAGCACGACTGTTCAGCGGGCGGAATGGCTTGGTCGTCACCAATCAGGTAATCGTAGGCCGCGATCCCCGAGGTGCCATAGAGGCCGAACCACCCGGCCAGCAGCGGCGCCGGCTTGAGCGCCGCCACCGCGAGGCGCTCGACCCGGCTGTAACCATTCAACTCGACCAACAGGTCCAGCCCGGCTTCTTGGATGCGCCGGGCGGCGGCATGATTTGACAGTCCTGAGATATCGTGAAAGTGATCGGTGGGATGCCGCTGATACCCCGACCGGCACTGGTCCTCGGGAGCATCGGAAAACAAGTGAATCTCGACCCGCTCGCGGTTGTGACGATTCACCAAGCCCCACACCGGCTTCATCCAATTGTGCCCCGCGAAAAAGGACGACAGATAGCCGACGCGCAGCCGGCGATCGCTTCCCCGCGGCGAACGAGTTTGCCGGCCTGGCGGCGACGGTGGAAGGTGCGTTTCCGACCATCCTCGGCGCGCCGCCAGGATGTCCTGATTCCCGGCCCGAGGGCTCCCCGGAATCGCGACCGCGACGGCGGTGCGCGGCAGGAATCCGCCGCCCAAGGCGATCGAGGATTGAAAACTGTCCAACGCCTCATCGACCAATCCCAGCGTGAAGAGCGCCTTGCCCAAGTTGTGGTGCGACTCACGGTGGTCGGGCGCCAGGGCGACAGCCTGCCGGAAACAAGCCATCGCCGCCACGGCGTTGCCCTTGGCCTCGAACGCGCAACCCTGCGAGTACCAGGCCGGGTGGAACCGGCAGTCCACAGCAAGGGCCTTGCGGTATTCCGCGACGGCGCTATCGAGTTGCCCGGCGCGATGAATCTCGCCGGCCCGTTCGTAAATCTCGGATGCGG
>JAGWYX010000666.1 GCA_018969165.1 Verrucomicrobiota bacterium | reverse complement strand
CCATGACGATGCGGTAGCCGGGCGCAACCACGGTCGCGCCCCTTGCTCGCTCGGGACGGCCCATCCGGCCGCTGTCCCGACCCGCTGGCTCAGGAGTTGATCCGGATGACAACCCGGTTGCGTCCGTTCAGCCGCTCGTAACCCAGGTCCTGGGCAAAGCGGCGGACCAGGTGGATGCCCAATCCTCCGGGTTGCCGCCCGGCCAGGCCCTGCTCAACTTGCGGCGGTGGGACGATCCAGGGATTGAATTCGCGGCCGTCGTCCTCGAGCACCAGCACGACCTGGCGGGGCTCGATCGTGACCTGCAGCAGGATCTGATGCGCGGCGTTGTCCGCATAACCGTATTTCATGGTGTTGGTGGCCATTTCCTCGATGGCCAACCGCACGGCGTAGGCCGCCTGGGGGCCAATCCCGTGCTGGGCGACGAATTGCAGGGTCGCCTCGGTGGCGCGTTCCAGACCGGCCAGGTCGCTTGCGAAGGCGATTTGGAAAGTCGAGCCCGACACGGCGTTCAGGGCGGCGACGGGAGCCGCGCTCGAGCCGCCCCCGGCGGGCGGAAAGGCTGGCGGCCGCGGCCATAAATCGCGCTTGCGAGTTTGGGGTTGGCGGCTGAGAATCCCATTGCAACTGCGGGGAACTGTATGAGTCCGGGGTGTGATCCACAACCCAAAAGCAGGCGGAATTGGGGCGCCGGCCTGATCTTCACGCTCGCCCTGGCGCTGGCCCCACGGTTGTCGGGAGGCACGGACACCAACGGGCAGACCCGGGTCACCCTCCTGCCGCACTGGATTCCCCAAGCCCAATTCGCGGGTTACTACGTGGCGGCCGAGATGGGCCTTTACCGGGAGCAGGGGCTGGAGGTGGTGATCCTGGACGGTGGCCCGCGCAGGCCGGTGGACCGGGCGCTGCGTTCCGGGGAGACAATGTTCGCGACCCATTTCCTCTCCTCGGCGCTCAAGTTGCGGGACGCGGGGCTGCCATTGGTTCACCTGGCCCAAATCACACAGCGCTCGGCGTTGATGCTGGTGGCCCACAAATCCCACGGCATCGAATCGGTGACGGACCTGGACGGCAAGAAGGTGAGCCTTTGGCCCGGGTTTTCCGTGCAACCGCAGGCCTTGTTCCGCAAATACAACCTGCACGTCAAAACCATCACCCAAGGCGCGACCATCAATCCTTTCATGCGGGGCGGGGTCGATGCCGCCTCGGCCATGTGGTACAACGAGTATCACCTCTTCCTGAACTCCGGACTGGACGCCGACGAGGTGACGCTGATTTTTTTCGACCAGCACGACCTGAACTTCCCGGAGGACGGCCTCTATTGCGTGGCCGAAACCGCGCGGCGCCAGCCGGAACTCTGCCGGCGCTTTGTCCGCGCCACCCTCGCCGGCTGGCACTACGTTTTTGCGCACATGGACCAGTCCCTGGAGATAGTGATGCGCCGCGCCGCGCAGGCCCACACCGGCACCAACCGCCCGCATCAGCGCTGGATGCTGGAACGAATGCGGGACTTGATCCAACCGATCGACCCAACGGTGCGCCTGGGCGAACTCTCGCCCAAGGCCTACGAGCGGGTCGCCACGGAGTTGAAACGCTTCGGCGAAATCCAATCGGCGCCCCCCTATGAGCAGTTCCATGTTCCACTCCTGGATTGACCGGCTCCGTCCCGGGCTGGCGGTCAAGTTCGGCATCCTGGTCCTGGGGAGCACGGGGTTGATCTTCGTTCTGGCCTTCGCGGCCAGTCATCGCGTGGCCAGCCGCCTCATGCTGGGTACCGTCGAGGAAGACACCCGCAACCTGGCCCGCAATACCGTCAATCGCCTCGAGGCGGTGCTGCTGTCGGTCGAGCCGCTCTGCAAGGTGATGGCGGACCGCTTGAGCCATGAGCGCCCCAGCCCCGAGGAGCTGACCCGCATGCTCGACGGCACCCTGCAGGCCGCCCCGCACGTCTTCGGCAGCGCCATCGCGTTCGAGCCCGGCGCGTTTGCTCGGGATCGCGCCGCGTTTGCGCCCTATCGCTATCGCACGGCTGACGGACTGGGCTTCAGCGACCTGGGCGTCGGCAGTTATGACTATTTCTCATGGGACTGGTACATCATCCCGCGCGAGACCGGGCGGCCGGGTTGGAGCGATCCGTATTTCGACGAGGGGGGCGGCAACGCCATGATGTGCACGTATTGGGTCCCGTTCTATCGCCTGACCAACGGGATGCGCACCTTTGCCGGGGTCGTCACCGCCGACGTGCGCCTGGAACGGTTGGCGCAGATCGTCGCCTCGCTCAAACTGCCGCGGGGCGGGTTTGCCTTTTTGCTCTCGCAAAACGGCCAGTTCATCTCCCATCCCGATACCAATCTGGTCTTCACGGAGAGCATCTTCAGCGTGGCCGAGGAGGCCGGGGACCGGCAATTGCGCGAGGTTGGCCGGCGGATGGTGCGCGGTCAGGAGGGATTCGAGCGGATTGACGCGCCTGGGACCCGGGCGATCTCCTGGCTCTACTATGCCCCGGTGTCGGCCAGCGGCTGGTCAATGGGCATCGTCTTTCCGGAACAGGCGGTGCTGGCCGGTCTGCGCGACATGGACCGGGTGGTGTTCTGGATCGGCAGCACCGGCTTCAGCCTGCTGCTGGTCGTCATCGCCCTGCTCGCCGTGCGCGTCACCCGGCCCATCCGCATGCTGGCCCGCCAGACGCACGAGATCGCCCGCGGCAACCTCGACCTGCCGGTCCCCGCGGTCACCTCGCAAGACGAGGTCGGCGACCTCTCCCAGTCGTTCGAGGACATGCGCGTCGCGCTCAAGGAATATATCGCCAACCTGGCCGACACGACGGCCGCCAAGGAACGCATCGAAAGCGAATTGAAGATCGCCCAGACGATCCAACGCAGCTTCCTCCCCAAACGCTTCCCGCCGTTCCCCGACCGCAAGGAGTTTGACCTGCACGCGGAGCTGCAGCCCGCGCGCGAGATCGGCGGCGATCTTTACGACTTCTTCCTCCTGGATCCGCAACGGTTGTTCTTCGCGGTGGGCGATGTCTCCGGCAAAGGGGTGCCGGCTGCCCTGTTCATGGCCGTCACCAAAACCTTGCTTAAGGGAGTCAGCGAGCAGCAAGGGACGCCCGCGCAGGTCCTGGCAAAGGTCAACCGCGAACTCTATGTCGATAACGAACAGATGA
>JAGWYX010000665.1 GCA_018969165.1 Verrucomicrobiota bacterium | reverse complement strand
AAATTGGACTGGGCGGCGTGCATCCAGTTGATGTTGCCGCGAAGAGTATTGATTTCGCCGTTGTGAGCGAGGTAGCGGTACGGATGCGCCCGGTTCCAACTCGGAAAGGTATTGGTCGAGAACCGCGAGTGGACCAGGCCCAGGGCCGATTCCAGGGCCGGGTTCAACAGGTCGGGGTAATACTCGCTGAGCTGCGCGGTCAGCAGCATGCCTTTATAGACAACGGTTTTGTAGGACAGGCTCGCGAGGTAGAAATAGTCGCCGCCTTTAACCTTGCCCGAATAACGGATCGCGTTCTCGGCCCGCTTGCGGATGACGTAAAGTTTGCGTTCGAAGGCCGAGTCATCGGCAAGCCGGTTGCCACGGGCGATGAAGACCTGGCGCACGCACGGCTCGGAGGCGCGGGCGGTGGCCCCGAGCGAGGCGTTGCGCGTCGGCACCGTGCGCCAGCCCAGGACCCGCTGGCCCTCCTCCGCCACGATCTCGGCGAAGTGGCGTTCGCACTCGTCCCGCTGGGCCGGATCCGGCGGCAGGAACACCATGCCGACGCCATACTCGGCCGGTGAGGGCAGGGTAAACCCGGCGAACCGGGCTGCCTCCTGGAGAAACGCGTGCGGGGTCTGAATGAGGATGCCGGCGCCGTCGCCGGTGTTGGCCTCGCAGCCGCAGGCCCCGCGGTGGTCCAGGTTACGCAGCGCCTGGAGGGCTTGCTGGATCAGGGTGTGGGATTTCCGGCCCTTGAGGTTGACGACAAAGCCCACCCCGCAGGCCTCGTGCTCGAACCGCGGGTCATAGAGGCCCTGCTTGGGCGGCGGGCCGGTCACGCTGAGCTGGCGCAGTGCTGTGGGCTGCTGTTGGGCGTTCGTCATTGGGATGCGAACTGGTCTTACGGTACAACCAGATTAAAATTTCGCTAGTGTTTACCCAAACGGTTGGCGGATGCAACAGTGCAAATGAGAAATTTCTCACGGGCTTTTTGGGCGTGCAATCGCCGTCGCGGCCGGTTAATCGACAAGCATGTTCAGCTTGGCAAGAAAGGTCGCCCTGGTCACCGGCGCCGGTTCGGGCATCGGCGCGGCGATCGCCCAGACCTTTGGCCGGGCCGGGGCGTTCGTGCTGGTGACCGACCGGGAGGAACGGACCGGCCGCGAGACGCTCGCGCGCATTCAAACCGAAGGCGGGCAGGGGGAGTTTGTCCTGCTGGACGTGACGCGGCTCGAGGACTGTGAGCGCGCCGTGCAGCGGGTCTTGGCGGGCGGCCGGCCATTGGACGTGCTCGTCAACAATGCCGGCGTCGGGCACGTGGGCACGATCCTGCAGACGGCGGGGCAGGACCTGGACCGGTTGTACGCCGTCAACGTCCGTGGCGTGTTCAACGTGACCAAGGCCTTCCTGCCCTCGATGCTCCAGCGGAAATCCGGCGTGATCCTCAACCTGGCGTCCATCGGCGGTGTGGTCGGGATTCGGGACCGGTTGGCCTATTGTGCGAGCAAGTTCGCGGTAGTCGGCTTGACCAAGGCGATGGCGCTGGACCACGCCGCCGACGGGATTCGGGTCAATTGCATTTGTCCTGGCCGGGTGGAGACGCCGTTTGTGGCGGCCCGGTTGAAGGAATATCCGGACCCGCAGCGGGCCTACCAGGAGATGGCGGCGACGCAGGCGGTGGGGCGGATGGGCAAGCCGGAGGAGATCGCCGCGGCGGCTTTGTATCTGGCCAGCGACGAAGCGGCGTTCATCACCGGCACCGCCTTCCTGATCGACGGCGGCTGGAGCGCGGGAAAGTGAGTTGAATGCGGAAGGCGGAGTGCGAGCTGCGGAATGGAGCAGGCGGCCAATCGAGGACCCCGGCTGGCGCTGATGCAGGGATGCGGAATCCTGGGTTGGAAGCTTCGCCTCCCTTTCCATGAACCGGACCGCGGGTTGTCCTCAACCCGCAGCGGCCCGGCACGCGCTGCGGCTTGGGACAAGCCGCGGTCCGATCGCGTGCGGTTCATGGTCCCATTGCCTGCGCCATCGCGAATCGCGGCCTCCCCTGAACCGCTGTTCGGTAGGGCTGCGGCCTCCGGCCGAGCCGCTGGCGGATTTGACGACGGCGCTTAGAAATCAACGCGCGGGCCGACGGCGGTGAGGCGGTCGATCTGGCTGCGGGGGATCGGGTTGCCCTTCAGATAGACATTCAGGAACGGCGCGAAGCGTTTCTCGCCTTTGAAATCCCTGCGCGTCATGTCGATCAAGGGGCCGAGATCCCGAATCCGGTCGTTCTCCAAAAACAAGTAGTAGAGTCCAGTCAGGCCCTCGAGCGGGGAGAGTTCCGCGACGGCATTGTGGCTGAGCGAGAGGCTGGACAGGTTGGTCAGGGTGTTGATCCCGCGGATGGATTTGATCTGGTTATGGTCCAGATAAAGCGTGGTCAGCCGCGGCAATTGCAACAGCGGGCTCAGATCGCTCACCCGGTTATCACTGAGGTAGAGCGAGGTGAGGTTGGTGAGCATCAGGAGCGGCTCGAGGTGCTGCACCCGGTTATGCGAGAGTTCGAGGTATTGCAGGGCGGCGATGCCCGCCAGCGGTTTGAGATCGGCCGCCTGGTTGCCAGCCAGGTTGAGATACTCGAGGCCGACGAGGGTCGCCAGCGGGCGCAAGTTCAAGATGCGGTTGCCGGAAACGTCCAGCGAGGCGAGGTTGGCGCATTTCTCCAGCCCGCTCAAATCGGTAATTCCCTGGCCGGCGGCCTGGATCGTCGAGAGGTTGACCAGGTCCGCCGCCGTAAGGGGATCGTGATTGTCGCGTTTGCCGAACACGAACTTGCGGACGGCGTTTTCCAGGCGCGGATCTTTGAAGATCGGCGGGTCGGCAGCCCCGCCGGGCCCGACCAGCGCCAGGCCCAGCAGGAGTGCGACGCCGAGGCCAGCCAGGCGCCGATCCGACGCCGATCGGCGGCGGGACAGGGCCGGGATTGCCCGTTGGGATGCGCGACACAACACGGTGTCAGCATGGACGAAACAGCGCGGGATCGGATTCAATCGAAACAATCCCAGCGAGGCGCGCCTCAGACCTCAAGTTGCCAGATTCAAGGACTCTAGCCCGATCCGCGGGGCGTGCACGCGCTGTCCCGGCAGGGCCTCAAAGTGGTCGGCGCGAGCCTCGAGCGGCCGGTCGCGCGACGCGTCGCTGGCGGTCGACG